>JALEHC010000043.1 GCA_022763215.1 Saprospiraceae bacterium | reverse complement strand
TTGGGCTGTTGTGTCGGACAAGCTACCACAAAATAAAACTGAAATTTCTGACCAAAGTCGACTTTCTGGTCATACGATTCCCAAAATTTATCATAGGCAGGCAAGCGATCGCAATTGACCCGGTAGACTTCGGTAATGTTCTTATCAATTTGTAGTTTCCTGATCTGCTCTTCCAGCATACTCCCATCCTCAAATACATCCAGGCCGGAGGCTTCCTTGATCTGTTCTTTTAGTTCTTGTATTTCGTGTTCCAGTTGAGCAATATCTTCATTCAGGCTAAACTTTTGGGCAGTTTCATAGGCTTTGTTCAGCTCCTGTCGGAAGAAGCTCAGCTTATTCATTTTTGCATCCAATAATTCCTGTAGTCCCTCTAATTGTTTAGCCATACTGTAGTTTTATCCGCTGCTTAAAGCTCGCCTAATTGGCCTTTGATTTCTTTAAGGCGGGCTTCCTTTTTTTCAATATCAATGGTAAGACTGAACTTCTGCGCTGAGTTATACGACGTATTTAATTCCTCCTTGAAAAATGCAATTTGCCGAATCAGTCCTTCCGCTTCTGCTTTTAGCTGACTTTTTTCTAACGCACTTAAATTTGAACGGCTACTTGATCCACCAGTATTCGCATTTGAGAATATTCCGGTATTTAGATCTTCTTCTTCCAGCTCTTGCAAATACTGAAGCAAGGTATGCTCTACCTGAGCAAAGCTGCGCTTAGTCTGAACTTCCGTCTTGATGTCTCGTTCTCGTTCAATACGATTAAACCTGCTTTTCAACAGCACACATACATTATCATACATCTTCGTATCTGGGTCAATCGCTTCTTCCAACAAATCAAAGGCTTCTTTCAATTGAGCAGCCGCCACAATTTTTTTCAACCCTCTCTTAAAATCTGAGAAATTCTTAAAATCACTCAGCTTATGCTCTTCCTCTACTACTTCTGCTTCTACGGTACGAAAGGTTTCAGGTTGCTTGACCTTTTGCCCCATTGTCTCTTTTTCAAAAACTTTATGTGCGACATCCTTGAGCCGGAACATAAATTGTCCACGCTTACTCTTTACACCATACATTTCAGCAGCATGCGGCGTTTGTCGGGCATTCGCACTTACGATTCCCGCAATATGATCAGCCAAATCAGCTACCTTTAGCCGTTCTTCTTCATTTCTTCTTAAAATATCGAGCAGCGCTTGTGCAAATGGACTGTTATCTCCTGGTTTTCCATCCGCTACAACTTCATTTCGGCCTGCGGTAATCAACCACCTTGATGGTGCACTTTCCAATCGGTCTTTATAAGAATCTGTGCTTCGCGTCGTAAACATACTACCGGCATAGCACGAATCAGCAATAACCACGGTATGATGTGAATTGATAGCTCTGATATATGACTGCAATAAAGTAAACTGCAAAAAAGAGCCCACATTGCCATTTTCTCCATCATAAGGTATCCAAAAACCATTATCCAGCTTTTCGCTATACTCTCCATGCCCCGAAAAATAGATTAACAAACAATCCTGATCGCTTATTTCATCCGAAAGTCGTTCCAATTGCTTGTAGATCGCTCCCTGACTAGCTTTTTCGTTGATTAATAGCGTCTGGTGTTTCTGTGAAAACTGATATTTGCTGGTAAGCAGTTCTGCCACATCCTGGGCATCTTTCACCGCATTGTACAAACGTGGAAAGTTGGGGTAAGTATCAATCCCGATACTCAATAAATAGTTTTTGCCTTTCGGCAAATAGGCTTTTTCCATATCATGCTGCTTTGCGGGGCCAATTACCCTGCTATTTTCGTCGCCAGCTCCATTCATGGGGTCTTTTTTTGGTGCGAAGTATCTTTTATTGAACATGAAATTTAGCAATCTAATCCAATATATCCCAATTGCCAGCTTCTTTTCAAAAGTTGATATTAGCTTTTTCTGATTTTGTAGGCGACTTTTGCGTAAGCAAGTGCTTTATTTTCTGCCTTCACGCCTTTTCGGCAAATTCACCACAAGTGTTTTATTCCGGCAAAACAACTTCCAATGGTTTGACAGGCTTTTCTTCACTCCACTCCCCCATATAACGTTGCTCGGGGGTATTGCCAAATACATATTCGCAGTTTTTTCCTGCTCGGGTACAGTCGATCAATGCATCCAGCAATTTCCAATAACAATAATAATCCACCTCATCTAGTCGATTCCAACGGAAGGAGCGCAGCGCAGTAATATTTCGGCTACCACTATCAAATGTCTTGTCCAAAGCATAGCATTCATTGTGCTTGGCGCGAATTTTACGGTCTTCAGATTCATCTTCAAAATGATAAATCAGATTTCGTTTAGGGGTATGAATAGCGGTTTCAAAGACTAATTTGGCAAATTCATCTCCTACCACATGATCGTCTCCTGCTGCAACAATCACCAGTTTGAGATCAGCTGGCATCCCTTCGTAGCTATCTAGCCGCCCACCATTCAGAAAGCCGGTGCCCGGCGCACACAGCATAACACCAGCTGGTTGAGGGATTCCGTAAGATGTAAAATTTACCGCAAGGTCAGCAGACACGACACCGCCATACGAATGTCCCACCAATATTAAATCATCCAGAATTGGCTTCACATGATCCCCATTTTGAAGTTCTTGAATGGCATCCCGAATGGCTTTAGCAACATTATCTGCAAATTTATCCGGACTTGGGCTTATCAAATTTTTCTGATAACGTGGATAAATCACAATATTGCCTTTCTGCACCAAATGGCGAATCCAGCGACCATAAATCATCGGATTGTAGGCACCATAGCCATGCGAAAACACGATCAAATGAGCAGAGTCAGGGCGCGGAGCACGCGGCTCAAACAACCAATAGCCGTCCGCTTCGTCTGCAAAATCTTGAAAATGAACTTCCTGATGAGAATAGTGCGCACTTCCCGGGCCATGGCCGGGTTGTTCTGCTTGAGGTTTGGAACTGAATAAAAAACTAAGTAATGAAAGCATCTTTATAAGGACCAAGTATGACATGAATCAATAATTTTTTCTAAAACAACAATAATTGTTCTTAGTTTTGGCTTTGAGATTAATCCTTTTGTTATGCAATCAAATCAGCCGGTAGGTATCGTGGGGGCAGGTTCATTCGGAACCGCCATTGCTAATTTATTATCCTACAATACGGAAGTATTGCTGTTTAGCCGACAGGCTGCCCTGGTAGACAAAATCAATCAACAACATACGCACTTTGATTTGCAGTTGTCGGAGCGCGTTCGCGCGACCAATGATATTGAAGAGCTTGCTCAGAAATGTAAACTTATTTTTCCGATCGTTCCTTCCGTCAACTTTCGTGAAATGGTACGCTCAATCGCACCTTACTTGCGTCCAAATCACATCCTCATTCATGGAACAAAGGGTTTTGATGTACATGGAACGGAAGAAGGCGACTTACAATCTACCCGCATCAAGCGAGAGCATGTTTATACCATGAGTGAAGTGATACAAGAATTGAGCACCGTGGTGCGCGTTGGTTGTTTGTCAGGCCCTAACCTAGCTCGTGAGATCATGGACGGGCAACCGACAGCAACGGTTATCGCCAGTAAATTTGATGAAGTTATATCGCTTGGAAAAAAAGTATTGAGTAGCAAGCATTTTCACGTATTTGGTAACTATGATTTGTTGGGAGCAGAGTTGGCTGGTGCCCTCAAAAACATGATAGCGATTGGCTCGGGCCTGCTCAAGGGCAAAGGGCTCGGCAAAAATATTCAAGCCATGCTAATTACCAGGGGCTGGACCGAGATGATCTATTTCGGCAAAGCCATGGGAGCAACCAGTAAAGCCTTTTTCGGCACGGCTGGAATTGGAGATTTGGTGGCAACCGCTACAAGTAAAAATAGTCGAAATTTCACTTTCGGTTATCGTCTTGGTCAAGGCGAAAAAGTAGAAGACATCAAAAAAACGATGCCCGAACTGGCAGAAGGGGTTCGGACTTTACAAATTGCCAAACACTTGGCTCAAGAATACAATCTGAAAGTGCCCATCACAGAGATGTTATACAACTTGGTATTTCACGATTATGATTTTGATCGGGTGATCGATTTTCTGATGACTTACCCTTATGACGTAGATGTTGACTTTTTATAAGTCTTGCTCTGATAGACCTCATAAAAAGGATAAAACGCTGATCATTACAAAAGTTAGAACGATTAGTATATTTTTGTTGCAAATCGAATAAGCTAAAACTTTATGAATACACTGCTTAAGAAAATATTTCCGCACATCGTTGCTGTTGTTTTGTTTTTGCTTCTTTCTGTTGCTTATTTTTCGCCTCAGCTCAAAGGGCTGGTTGTACAACAGGGTGATAATTTGCAATACTTGGGCATGGCTCAAGAAGCGGTTGAATTTGAAAAAGCAACCGGTGAGAATACGCTTTGGACCAATTCTATGTTTGGTGGTATGCCTACTTACCAAATCCGAACAGTTGTCAATGGTAATCAGATGCGCGTATTTGACAAAACGGCACGGCTGGGCATTTCTCGTCCGATTGGACGATTTCTGGCGGCAATGGTCGGGTTTTATGTATTAATGGCTCTTTTGGGTGTAAACCCTTGGCTGGGTATGGTCGGCTCGGTAGCATTTGGTTTTACGACCAATAGTTTCCTCTTATTTGAAGCGGGACATAATACCAAATTGGCAGCTATTTCCTATTTCCCGATTCTGATTTCGGGTTTGTTGTTGCTGTTTAGAAAACAATATTTACTGGGCGGCATTGTGTTTGCATTGGGCGTTGGCTTGGATTTATTTGCCAACCACGTGCAGATGACTTATTATCTGTTTTTGACGCTTATTATTTTTGGAATTGCACAGCTAGTCTACAGCATTCGTGAAAACGAATTGATGCATTTCGCGAAAGCGACAGGGATAGCTCTAATTGCCCTATTATTGGGAATCGGATCAACCGCCTCTAACTTATTCATGACTTATGATTATGCCAAAGATACAACTCGTGGCGAGCCGATTCTGAAAGCCGAAAATCCAGGGCAGGTGACCAGCAGTAGTGAAACAGACGGACTAGACTGGGAATATGCCATGCAGTGGAGTAACGGAACGATCGACCTATTTGCGTCCATCATTCCGGGTGTAGCGGGCGGTGGAAGCCAAGAAAAAGTACGAGATAGTTCGCCTTTATATAGCGATCCAAATTGGGGACAGTTACTTCGCAGAAGTGACGGATATGCACCTTTATATTGGGGCGATTTGCCATTTACCAGCGGTCCGGCTTATTTTGGAGCTGGCGTCTTCTTGTTGTTTATTCTGGGCTTATTATTGGTTGATGGCCCCGTTAAATGGTGGCTTGGTTTGGGTACGTTATTGACCTTTATACTTTCGATGGGTAAAAACATGGAGATGATCAATGAGTTCTTCTTCTATTATTTTCCCTTGTATAATAAATTCAGAACCCCCAACTCGGTCTTGAGCATCACTTCCTTTTTAGTGCCTATACTCGCTATTCTGGCAACGCATAAAATCCTTCAACCTAAAGTAGACAAACAACGCGCTTTGCGCGCTTTGTATATTTCTACCGGAATTATGGGCGTAATTTGCTTGTATTTCGCTACGATTGGTGCCGGAATGTACGACTTCACTTCTGCTGGTGATCAGCGTTATACGCAAGCTGGGTTTGATTTGAATGCCCTGATTGAGGCACGCGCTCATCACATGCGCATGGATGCTTGGCGATCGCTATTAGTGGTGGTTTTAACAGCAGGATTGATTTGGGCTTACCTTCAAAATCGACTTAAGCAGAGCTTGTATGTCATTGCAGGTATTGGGTTGATCACTTTAGTGGATCTTTGGACGATAGACAAGCGCTACCTCAATGATGATAATTTTGTTCGAAAAACAAATGCAGAAGCTCGTTTAAGACCGACGCCTGCGGATCAACAAATTCTACAGGATCAGAGTCCGAATTATCGGGTTATGGACTTGACGGAAAGTACATTTCAGTCTTCTCGTGCTTCTTATTTCCATAAATCCATTGGTGGCTACCACGCAGCAAAATTGCAGCGATACAATGATATCATCAATCGTCATTTGTCGCAAGGCAATCAGTCGGTGCTCAATATGCTGAATACAAAATACTTCATCACGCAGCCTCAGCAACAAGGTGCACCGCCGCAGGTACAACAAAACCCTGGCGCAATAGGCAATGCTTGGTTTGTGAATGAAATTAGCATGGTCAGTTCTGCCAATGAAGAAATTGATGCACTCAGTGATTTCGACCCGGCTCAAACGGCTTTTATCCATAAAGAATTTGATTCGTATGTTAGTGGATTGAACCAAACAGGAAGTGGTACGATTCGCCTAACTGACTACAAACCCAACCACCTTACGTATGAATCCGATACCGATAGTGAGCAATTAGCCGTCTTTTCTGAAATTTGGTACAACAAAGGCTGGCAAGCCTATATTGATGGCCAAGCCGTTGATCACATTCGTGCCAATTATATTCTGAGAGCACTAAAAGTTCCGGCTGGAAGTCATAAGATAGAATTCAAATTTGATCCACAGTCTTATCGCACAAGTGTAGTGGCTTCGATGATCTGTTCCAGCCTAATTTTGTTATCTGTTATCGGATATGTTGGGTATAATGGTTATCAGTTTGTACAGAATATGCCAACCGATGAACCACCAGCTCCAGAACCGAAAAAACCTACCGCACGAAAGGCGACTCGTCCTTCCAAGCGGAAGCGTAAAAAATAAACCATGCGACGGGGGCAGAAATTTCATAACGGGTTTCTGCTTCCTTTGTTTTGGGAGCTAATCACTTATTTCATTTAGGTAAGTGGCTATCTTTCCAGTAAGATTTCGGATAGAAAATTGCTCGATATTCCCTTTTCGAGGAGCTTTCAGACTGCCATTTGCGTAAGCAGTATACAATTGTTGCAGCACTTCCCGTATGCCTTCTGTATCATTATATTCACAACAATACCCACTATTGGTTTCTCTTACAATCTTGGCAACATCGCTATTGGTCGGCCCCAAAACCAAGATTGGTCGACGAGTAGCCAGGTATTCAAATAGTTTCCCGGGTATGCGGCCTTTGGCATTATCTTGCTGATTGAGCAACAATAATAATACCGGAGAAGCAGCCATCAAATTCAAAGCTTCATCTCGATTGACCTGTCCGGTCAGTTGTACAGAAGCCTCGATTCCTGCTTGGGTATAAGTTTCTGTAACCGAATAATCGACTTGGCCAACCAATTGAATGTCTAATGCTTCCTGAAAAGATGAATTTTCACGAGCCATTTCCGCACAAACTTCAAAAAAAGTGGCAGGATTGCGATCGTAGCCCATAATCCCGAGGTGGGTAAATTGCAGTTTGGAGTGAATATTTGGTTTCAGCGTTTCGAAATCTTCTGGATCATACCCCCATGGAATAACAGAAACATTTTTGGCTCCGATTTTCATCAAATCTTCGCGCCAAGTTGGACTCACAATGGTGGTTTTATCCGCAGCACGAAAAGCCTCCTGTTCCAATTTTCGGTGCTTCCGATCACCCCAAGGCGTTAGTTTAAGCAATTGGTAATAATCAACTTGTGTCCAGG
>JALEHC010000311.1 GCA_022763215.1 Saprospiraceae bacterium | reverse complement strand
GTTACTAACGCCAGTATTCCCGGATGGATGGTATGGTTAGTCGGTGGACTAGCCTACAATTCCATGCAGGATGAAGAAGCAAAAATGGGACTTAAACTGGCACGAAAAGTAGGCCGCTTGCGCTTTATGCAATCAGAAAATAAAAATACGATTTCACCTGAAGAGGTAAGGAGTTTTCTGGGCAACTTACGTGAAAATAAATACGAGGATCTCATCATGATAAAAGAAGGTGCTCAAACTGTAAGTATTATGGTTAGAGATACCGAAAAAAAGCTTAAAAACATCATGATTCTGGTCGATGATGAAGATGAATTCGTCTTTATGAGTATGAAGTCCCGGATAAAATATAAAGATTTATCTCGCATTATCGATTACTACATCAACGACTTTAAAGGCAAAAAGCCGGAAAAGAAGAGAAAGGAAAAGAAAAAAGAAAAACCACGAGCCTAAACACTTTTCAGGCTCCCATTCTATTTCACACATAAAATACCCGACACATGAGAACGTTCCTAATCGCAGCCGTATGTTTGCTGCCTCTATTTGCTACTGCCCAAATTGAAGCAGTCGAAAATTTCTATCAAAAGTATAAGTCTCAACAAAACATTACCGATGTCAATTTGAGTGGTTGGCTTCTTAAAGCCACCTCTATGGTTTCTAGTAATGATGAAGCAGACAAAGATGACTTCTTGAAGAAAATTACTTACTTCCGTGCTCTAATCATGGAGGAAAGCAATCCAGTCAAAAAAAGTGACTTCAAAAAATTGAAAAGCGATATTCGAAAAGCCAAATTTGAAGAGCTTATCAAAGTTAAAGATGGTGGCTCTGATATTGAAATATTAGTCAAGGACGACAACGGCTTTATCACCGATGCCATTTTGTTGGTCAACGATAAAGAAGATTTCGTGCTACTCAGTATGGAAGGTCGTTTTCGCCTGAGTGATTTTGAGAATATCAATATTAATATCGAGGGAGCCGATCATTTTAAGAAAGCAGCTCGACAGTGATGAAGGCCACGGCCTTCATTGAACAGGGACATTGCCTCCACAATCTCGTGGTGAAGGCAATGTCCTTCACTAATTTTTACTAAGTTTATAGCATTGAAAAAAATTCTCAATCAACATTAATGCTCTAAACTTATGAGACTATCCTTAATCATAATGGCGCTTTGCCTCTACTTTAGTAGTTGGGGACAAATGCAAAACCAGCCACCTTTCACACCTGCTTCTGAACGCATTGCCAGTTACAAGCAACATCAACAACTAGAAGCGAATTCTATCGTCAACGAAATCGAATTCAAGTCTATCGGCCCTACTGTTTTTAGTGGTCGAGTAGCTGATCTCGAGGTTTGGGAAAAAGATCCCTCTCATTTTTATGTGGCGTATGCTTCTGGTGGAGTCTGGAAAACAACCAATAATGGTACTTCCTTCGAACCACTTTTTGATGATGAAATGGTTATGACCATTGGTGATATTGCCGTGGATTGGGACAATAATACCATTTGGGTCGGAACCGGGGAAGTCAATTCCAGCCGTTCTTCTTATGCCGGTGTCGGTGTTTATAAAAGTACAGATGGTGGCAAAACCTGGGAACACCTTGGATTAGGCGAAAGCCACCACATCGGTCGAATACTGTTACACCCAACTGATCCAAATACGGCATGGGTAGCTGTGCTTGGCCACCTCTACTCCCCCAATAAAGAAAGAGGTCTTTACAAAACTACTGATGGTGGTAAAACATGGAATAAAACACTTTTTGTAAATGATAATGCCGGAATTGTAGACCTAATCATCGATCCAGACAATGCTAATACGCTGTATGCAGCTAGCTGGGAACGCACCCGCCGTGCCTGGAATTTTGTGGAAGCAGGAAAAGGCTCAGGGATTTACAAAAGTACAGATGGTGGCGACACCTGGAGTCTACTGACCAATGGTAAAAATGGTTTCCCAACAGGGGAAGGCGCAGGTCGTATCGGTTTGGCTATAGCCAAAACAAACGGCAAAACGAGGCTATACGCTTCTATTGACAACTACTTCCGCCGCCCAAAAGAAGAGCCGGAAGACCCTATGGCTGTGACCAAAGACCAGTTGAGAAAAATGACCAAAGCAGACTTTCTCAAGCTCAAAAAATATCAGGTTAAGGACTATTTGCAGTCTAATCGTTTCCCAAGAGAATACAGCGTAGACAAGGTCACCAAAATGATCAAATCAGATGAAATTACACCCGCTGCACTGGTAGAATATGTTGAAGATGCAAATTCACTGCTGTTTGACACGCCAGTAGTCGGCCTCGAAATTTATCGTTCTGATGATGAAGGGAAATCTTGGTCAAAAACACATAAAGATTATATCAACAGTGTCTATAATTCCTATGGCTATTATTTTGGTCAAATTCGAGTGAGTCCACAAAATCCAGATCAAATTTACTTTATGGGAGTCCCCGTCATGCGATCGGATGATGCTGGAAAGTCTTTCAAGTCTATTAATGGCGATAATGTACACGCAGACCATCATGCATTATGGATTAATCCAAACCGAGATGGACACTTGATTCTTGGTAATGATGGTGGTATCAATATTTCTTATGACGAAGGAGAACATTGGGTAAAATGTAATACCCCAGCAGTGGGTCAGTTTTATTATATAGCTGTCGATATGGCCAAAAACTATCGCGTATATGGTGGTTTGCAGGATAATGGCGTTTGGATGGGACCTAATGATTATGAAGCAAGCGTGCGTTGGCACAACTCTGGCCAATATCCATACAAAAGTATTATGGGAGGTGATGGTATGCAGGTAGCCATTGATACTCGCGATAATGCTACAGTTTATACGGGATATCAATTTGGAAATTACTTCCGTATCAATACCAATTCAGGTGATCGAAGCTATATTACACCCAAGCCAAAACTCGGTGAGCGCCCTTATCGTTGGAATTGGCAAACGCCCATCCATTTGTCTGTTCACAATCAGGATATTTTGTACATGGGAGCCAATAAATTACTGCGTTCTTTTAATCAGGGTGAAGATTTCCATGAGATTTCTGATGACCTAACAACGGGCGGACGTAAAGGAGATGTCGCATTTTCTACTTTGACAACGATTCATGAATCACCATTGACATTTGGATTGATTTATACAGGTTCGGACGATGGCAAGGTCTATGTGACCAAAGATGGCGGCCATGAATGGAATGATATTTCCACTGGCCTTCCGGAAGATATGTGGGTTACCAGAATCATTGCTTCAGCACATGAAGAAGGCCGCGTTTATGTCAGCTTAAATGGATATCGCTGGGATGATTTCCGCTCCTTTGCCTATATGTCAGACGATTTTGGCGAAAGCTGGAAAAGAATTGGCACAGACCTGCCAATGGAACCTGTCAACGTTATCAAGGAAGATCCTGATAATGAAGCTATTCTTTATGTAGGTACTGATCATGGTCTTTATGTGTCGCTGGATATGGGTGCAAACTTTATGCTCATGAACAAGGGCCTGCCCGCAGTGGCTGTGCACGATGTAGTCGTTCACCCAAAAGAAAAGGATATTTTGGTAGGTACACACGGTCGCTCTATTTATAAAGGAAGTGCTAAAGAGCTACAACAACTGGATGAAGCGCTTTTAGCGAAAGCGATACATGCATTTGACATCCCAACACAACGATATAGCTCGCGCTGGGGCAATACGAGTGCTAGTTGGCGAGAAGCACGCACGCCAAAAGTGCATATTCCGATATACGCAAAAGAAGCAGGCGAAGCAACGATCGAAGTGATGGGCAAAGACGATATGCAACTGCAAAGCATGAAGACCAAACTGGTAAAAGGTCTGAATTATGTAGCGTATGACCTCAGCATAAAAGCCGATCAATTAGAGGCCTACAACAATGTACTCAACGAGAAAGTAAAAGAAGACGAAAAGCCAATCAAGGTCAAAAAAGCCGATAATGGTAAAGTTTACCTGTATAGTGGCAAGTACGATATTAAAGTTACCCAAGGAAAAGCAAGTGCGACCACTAAGTTGCAGTTGAAATAAGTGATAACAAGCGGTAGGCATTCCGTTTGTCTACCGCTTGTCCTTTTTACTGCAAATATTGTTCTTCCACAGCAAATTTGAGTTCCGGCAAAATCTGTTCTGGCGTTTTAAAACCTGGGCTCACCCGAATACGTTCAAAATTTTCATTCATGTACACCACCGAAGGATAGGACAAACGGCCATTCAACAAAGAATAAGCCAGTTTATTGACTCCTCTCCGACCACCGGCTACCCATTCAAAAGTTTCCCCTTTGACGGTAATGGACTCTTTTTGCTCGGCATCAAACTTTACCGGATAAAAGTTGGTATTTAGG
Source organism: Saprospiraceae bacterium (assembly GCA_022763215.1). Lineage (GTDB taxonomy): Bacteria > Bacteroidota > Bacteroidia > Chitinophagales > Saprospiraceae > JALEHC01. The sequence continues at coordinate 3,798 of JALEHC010000311.1, read as the reverse complement.
TATGCTGCGATTTTGGGATCTGAAAAGGTTTTTCGGTCCATCACTTTACACCATCCGCACCAATCGGTGTACACATCAATAAAAAACTTCTTTGGCGTCTCTTGATTAGCGGCCAGTGCTTCTTCCAAAGAATACCATTTCACGGCGCCTTGTTCTGCTTTTTTAGCAACAGCTTGGGCTTGTTGAGTTGACCGAGGCTGAACAGGCTGCGGTTGCTGCACCGTCACTTCTTGCTCAGTGGTTTCTTTAGGCGTTTCTTGGCAAGCCATTAAGGAAACCAATAATAAACTTGAGATTACAGATTTGATTACAATACGCATAGTTTTATTTTTTTAATGATGCTCAAAACTAGGTCTTTTAGAACTGCTAATCTGTGTTCAAAAGTACATTTCACACGGCCAGATGGCTCAAAAAAGGACTACAACCGAGGACTACAACTGCTGAAAATGCGTCTGATAGACTTCTGCTGCTTGATTTCGGTTGTTTACTCGAAGTTTATTGTAAATTTTATTAAGATGTGATTTTACCGTGCTTAGACTGATAAAAAGAGTAGCCGCGATTTCTTTATTCGTTTTGTTTTCGGCAATTAGCCGCAGAATTTCCAATTCTTTTTCCGTCAGTAAGTCCATTTTTGAGGAGGCTTCTGCTTCGGGTGCCTGCTTGGACAGCATTTCGCGAAAGCGCCACCATTGCATAGCTAGTAAACCAGCCACACCCCACCCAAGTGCCAACAAGGTCCAAATCCACCAAGGAATATTTCCGTCTTCTGCTTCGTCATAAATTCTGACTTTTCGAATATAATTATCAGTATAAGGGGAGTATGGGATTCGTTCTTTTAGCCTTTCGGCAAATGCGAGATAGAAGGCTTTATCCGACTCAAAAAAGTAATCAAAATCTGTATTGTTGACGGCTGCTAATGCTACCAAGGGGTATTGACAGGTATCAGCAAAATTCTTGAGATTTTCATGCATACTTTCCTCCGCCAGTTTCAGTTCTGTTGGAAATCGAAACTTATAAAATTCGAAGCTGGGATATACCATTCGGGCGAGGGCCCGCAAAGATTCATTTTGTATACTATTTTCAATTTGGTAATTACCAAAGGGAGAAGAATAACTCGAATCAGCCTGAATGTCAATCAGAGAGTTGTTGTTGAGGAGTAGATGAATAAAATTGTGATCATCGCCTCCGACATAAAGGCAAGCATCATAGTCTGAGTTTTGTTCTTTCATCAAATAAAAGCGATAAAAGCGATCTTCTTCCGGCAAGTTATTCCCTTCAAAACGAAAATAGCCTTCCTCATTGACCTTAGCCACACTGATGACCAGTTCGGCACTCGCTCGATAATAATCACTCAGTTTTTCAACGGCGGCCATAAAGACTTTAGGTTGCCAATCGTCATCCAGGTTGACTCGCCCTTTAATCACATAGGCAGCAGTGGAGGACTCTGCCAACAACAATATCAATAAGAAGGAGATAAAAAAATGCTTCATAGGCTAAAAATAAAAAAGACAGACAACTGCATCGTCATCTGTCTTTTTCAAAAAGGTTAAGGCGGCGTTAATTAGCCTTTATTGGCCTCTGCCTTTTTCTTTTCTATTTCGGCTTGCAGCTTTTTCAAGTCCTCCTGTGCTTTTTTCAGTTGCGCCATTACATCATCAAGATTTTTCTGAGCTTCTACAGTTTCCTGCTGTACTTCAGTTGATTTCTGTTTTTCGGCGCGGATAACACTTTCGGCATCCTGTTTTGCTTTAGCTACTTTAGCGGCGAGTTCTTTCTTTGTTTGTTCGAGCTTATTGCGCTCCTCCTGAATCTGATTGCTGGCATCTTTTTTCACCTGAGTGATTTGCTCTTTCGCATCTTGGCGCGCACTATAAATAGCTTCAGAAGACTCTTTGCGCACTTTATTCACCTCTTCCAGGGATTGCTTACGAGCTGTTTCAGCTTCAGCTGCATATTTAGCTTTTTGGTCTACCGTTTCTTGGCGAACCTTAGCGATTTCCGCTTCGGCCTCTTTATTAGCAGCAGCCACTTGCTCCTTAGCATTTCGTTCAGCTTGAGCCACTTCATTGGCAAGTTCTTGCTTTCTGACTTTCGTCTCAGCTTGAGCCTTAGCAATAGCTTCAGCAGATTCTTTTTGTGCGGCAGCTACAGCAGCGGCAGCATTTTCCTTTGCTTTTGTTATTTCGGTAGTGGCTTCCTCTTTAGCTTGCAAGATGGACAAAGAGATAGCCTCTTTTTCTTTAGCGGCATTTTCACGAAGTTGCTGAAGTTCGGTTGCTGTACGTTCTTTCAGGGTAGACAATTCGAGTGCAGCCCTTTCTTTCATTGCCGTCAGCTCATTGGCAATTTCTTCTTTCTGTTTAGCGGAAGCTTCTCGTGCCTGACGGATTTTTTCTGCTTCCTCTTGCTGAATCGTTGATATTTTTTCAGCAGCAGCGCGCTTTGCTTCAGCCACACTATTGGCAGATTCTTGCTTAGACAAGGCTTCTTTTTCTTTTGCTTTCGCAATTTCGCGTGCAGCATTTTCGCGTGCCATTGTAATTTCACGAGCGGCCCGTTCTTTAGCATCAGTGACCTCTTCTGCCGTCACATTTTTGAGTTCAGCTTCCTTTTCTTTGGCTGCGGCAACAGCTGCAGCAGCTTCTTCCTGAATTTTTTTGATGCGATCTTCTGCTGTCTTTTGAGCAGACATCACTTCGCTGGCATAATCGTCTTTGGCCTTGCTTGCTCCGCCTTTTGCACTTTCTACTTCTTGTGCTGCCATTTTTTTCGCTTCAGCGATTTCCGCTTGAGCTTTTTCTTTTGCGGCAATGACTTCTGCTGCGGCATCTTGCTTGGCTTTAGTTTCTTGTTCCTTAGCTGCGGCAATATTTGCTTTTACTTCTTCCTGAATCTTAGCAATTTCGGCGGCAGCCCGATCTTTAGCGATTTTGATTTCTTCTGCAATTTTGGTACGCTCTGCCTCCGCGTTTGTTCTGGCATCCGTTACTTTTTGCGCCTCCTCTGCATTAATTTGCTGGATTGTTTTAGCCGCTTTTTCGCGAGCAGCGACAATCTCCTTTTCTGCGGTTTTCTTAGCTTCTGCGGCTTGTTGTTTAGCTACAATAATTTCTTCAGAAGCTTTTTCACGGGCATCCGATACGGAAGTAGCGATTTGTTCTTTCTCTTTGGCGGCACTTTCTTTCATCGTAGCCACTTCTGTGGTAAGCGACTCTGAAATCTGCGCTTTTTGTTCTGCTGCTTTTCGGCGAGCTTCAGCCACTTCGTAAGCAGCTTTTTCTTTCTCAGCTACTGCATTTTCGCGAACGCGAGCAATTTCGGCTGCTGTTTCTTCTTGTATTTGAAGAATTTGTTCAGAAGCCGTTTGCTTGGTCGTAACCACTTCCTCAGTCGTTCTGTTTTGTTCTGATTTAGCTTTTTCTCTAGCTTTTTGAATACTGGAAGCCATTTCATCACGAATACGGGAAATTTCGTTCTGCGCATTTTCCTTAGCGGAAGAAATTTCATCAGCATATTCCAATTTAGCTAATTTCAGTTTTTCCTGAGAAGCCTTAATTTGGGCTGATGCATTTTTTCTGGCTTCTGCCACTTCCTGAGCGGCAGCAAGCTTAGCAGCTTCTATTTCTTTATCAGCTCGCTGGCGAGCTTCGATCACTTCAAATTTAATTTTTTCTAATTGAGAATTGGCAGATTGTTTTGCGTCTGCAATTTGCTTAGCCAAATCCTCTCTGATTTTGGCGATCTCTGCCTGTGCTTTTTCTCTTTCTGCTACCACTTCATCAGCAGCCATTTCTTTGT
>JALEHC010000310.1 GCA_022763215.1 Saprospiraceae bacterium | reverse complement strand
CAACCACTAAACTCTGCGGCACCATATTTATTGGGGCATAAATCTTTGGAGTCCATTACTCCGTCTCCGTCCGAATCTGGGCAACCAAATAAATGCACATCGCCTGGCACATCCGGGCATTGATCAAATAAATCGGTTACGCCGTCATTGTCCTGATCGAGCTCGCTGATAAAAGGTGGCTGTTTGTTACCAATGGCATAAGAAAGCGTGATTCCGGAGTAAAAATACCAGTCTTTACTATCCGGATTTCGGGTCTTACTATTACCGTCAATTTGGTCAGAAAAAGGGTTGCGCGTCCCGACCTCTGCGGTCAATGCCCAATATGGATGGAACTCATACCGAATTCCACCTCCCAGCGGTACCATAAAGTGAACTTTTTGAATGGGCCCCTCCAGCATCAATTCTGCTAAAGCAGAACGTCCGGATACTCTTGGGTTGGTAAATGCCACGCCCATTCCAAGATAAACGAAGGGGCTAATAACTGGCTTAAATTGCCGATTGAGTAGATTGCCTAGTTTATCATAAATGGTCAAATTTCCCATTTGATCATAAACCAGTTTGTCGCCACTACCAGCATAAGTTACGAAATAGCCTTTTTCATAATTGAGTTTGGCACCTTCCTGATTGTATACCGTTTTGAGTTGTTTGGCTTTCGCCAAATCCACTTCATAACCGTCCGAATTGTACAATTTTAAGCGTGTTTTGCGGAAAGGATGGTAAGAAACGGCTGCATATCCATCAATCAAAGCGGAAGTAAAACTAGTCGCGCTTTGGTCAAGTGGAATGTCTTTGTAGTAGCGATCACTACCGGTAATTTTCCCTCTGGTCAACTGAAACCGGAGTGCAAATTGAGGGTTGTACTGATATCGGATGTTGCCTGTATATCCGATATGAAACCCGTTAAATGACAAATCGGGGATTGAATTCAAATCTCCCACATAATTCGTAAATCCTGCTCCCAATCCAGCTTCTATTTGCTGTGCAGACATGAGGTTGGGTAACAGGTAAAGCAAAACGACAAAAATGCTCTTCCCTTTCATTTTAAATTTTTTCAATCTCGGTTCTGAAAAATGCTTGTTACAAATGGCCTTGGGATCTCTAAGTAGGTAAGCAAGTTGCGTGTGTAAATAATTTCCTGTTGTTGGGTGTCTGGGATATCTGGTCTTACGAGGGTCATATAAAATTGTTTCGTATATATCCAAAATATTCCAACTTCTCTGCTGGAATAACATTTTTGTCCACTTTTTTGAATAGTTGATTAGCTTCCAGTCTTGAAAAGCGGCCATTCGTTATTTCCACTTCGCACTATTTAAAATTTCATACTCAAGCAGCCATTTTTTGACGAACACGTTACATAATTAGGGGTTCTATTATCGGTATTCATGCTCGTGCCTTGCTCTGAATACGATATCAGCAAGAACCCAATACCAATACACTCTATCTTATTAAAGATTTTGGGCTGCATTTTCGCAGTCTCTTCTTCTAAATTATTTGCAAACGATTGATTCAGAGGAACTTCCTCTGAAAAGGATTTGTAATGTCAATACAAGCCTATTGAACAGATAGAATTGAACCCAAAATATTAATGAAAATAGATTTGCCATGCTTAACTTTATCCAATATCTCAAACCAGCGCCTTTACCAAAGGCCGACCGCAAGCCGGAGCAGGTAGAAGTCCTTGGTCACCAGCTTGCCTATACTTACCACAATCGGGAAAAATCAGGCCCGGTCATCATTTTTCTACACGGAATGTCTGGCTCTGTGCGTTTCTGGCGTACGTTGGTACCGAGGGGTATCAAAAAGGATCACCCATACGTGCTGCTGAGCCTACCGATGCACTCGCCCTGTACATTTCCAGACAATCTGACTTGTGAAGATCTAAGTAGTGAATATTTGCATCAACTGTTGGATGGTGCTCTGCAACAGATTATTAGCGATCAGTCTTATATCCTGGTTGGATATTCTTTTGGTGGATTCTGGGCATTCAATCATGCTGCTCATTTGCCGCCAAGGCTAAAAGCAGTAGTTGGAATCAGTACATTTGCCAATGGAATGCACCCTGAAATGACACCCCGACTCTGTATGCTTTCTGAAGGAAGTTGGATGGAACGACTTGGCTTCCAGGTATCCAGACTGCTTATCAAAACGCATCCATTTTTTCTGGACTGGATTACCAAACAACAATTGCAAAACAAACGTACCATAGAACGTTTTGATTATTATGCCACCTTGTACAACATCTATGAGGATGTTTGCAAACACGACATTAGTGGTCTGCAAATACTATGTGAAGCTGCCGCTTCTATCAATTTGTTGAAGCAACTTCGGGAAGTTCAGGTTCCTACTCTAAGCATGATTACCAAGAAAGATATTACCGTTCCGTATGCATGCCAGTTGGAACTTAGCAACCAACTTCCCAATAATAATAAAATCATCTTCGAGCAATCTGGGCATGTGCCATTTAGCGATCAGCCTGCTAAGTTTGAGAAAATGCTCAATTATTGGCTCAAAACACAGCTAAAAAATGATGCCAATACTTCTTCTTTTCTGCAAATTGCATAATAAAAAAGGGTGAATATCAGCATTTGATATTCACCCTTCCGATTTGTTATCTTCTTTTCTAGCTATTGCTATCAGACAGATTTTGCATTTCTACATCACCATCCTCTTTCATGTCATTGGGGACACCTGACTTTCCTTTTTCGGTTGAATCCTCTAATTGACGATTCTTGTGGAAGGTTTTGTTGCCTACATACTTTTTGTCGTCATCCAGATCATTCAACTTACCGCGTACACCGTGTGACAAATAACTGCCAGCTACCGGAATATAAGCAGCCGGATCTTCTTCAAAAAGAGTAAGATTCTCCTTGTTTACAAAATGATAGGTTACTTTATCGACGGTAGATCGAAACTCGGATGTTCCTTTCAGCGGTTCTCCTGCCTTGTAGGCTACAGGGTCCATTCCATCCATTCCAATTCCGTCATTATTTACATCAGAAATATTCATTGAGTTAGTTTTTTGGTGTGCATTCGACTTTCGTCAAATGTAAAAATCTGTCACTAAAACGGAAATAGTCGGGACGGTGTTCGCTCCTTACAGGATAGAAAATAAAACCACTAGACGGAAAAATGATTACGCAGATCACTCTTAGCTTCCTGCAAATATAAATCAACGGTTTGTTGAGGCAATTGGAGTTTATTGGCAATTTCTTGGCTAGCCATTCCTTTCATCGACATCAAAAATAATTGACGTTTGGATGAATCCAAATGATTTAAACTCGTTTCGACGTTTTGAAACCGAACGGGTCGGTTTTGCTTTTTCTTAAAAATACCCATAGTACAATGTTTGAATCTTGATTTACGCTAATGTGATTCGCATGCCTATTCGTTCTTCACAGTAATCTAAAACAAGATGCATGCCAAAGATATAAAACACTGTATATCAAACTAATACACTATAAACTTAACTCAAAAACTGATTTATTTTAATCAAAATGATTAAATATCATCAATAAGTTTAGTTCTTTCATCATTAATGATAGTAAAGCTAAAAACTTTTTAAAAGTTACCATCATCTTCTTCAAATAAATATAGCCTTTTCCCGGCAAAAGGTAAAGGCTATATCATTATTTCTGGCGACAGTCTAGCTATTAAATTAATGCTTTTCTTCGACTGCGACTGTAAGAGCGGAAAGACCCCAAATCAATTGCTATAGCAACTACCATTCCGGTAATACTTACAATATTCCACTCCCCTCCCATATAGTGATGAACGATGGAATACCACAACAAACTAATGGGGGTAATAATAAATCCTAAAAGTGGCAATAATAACGAATCAAACATACCGGAAAACCAGTCTGTAAAAAGGTATAGTACTACTATCAGAATTCGTGGAAATAATAAACTCAGAATACTCAGGATAATCATTTGGTTGTTATTTTGGGTTGGTTGAATATTATATTTAGTGGTTTCTTAAGGCTTGAATCAACTCTTCTTTATTCATTTTAGAGCGGCCGTCTATACCAATCTCGCTAGCCTGTTCGTACAATTCATCAAAGGTCCGCTCTTCGTACTTTTCTGCTTCGCCTCCTTTTTCACCTGCATTTGGGGTATTAGCGATACGCGCTGCTTTTTCTTTGCTCATCCCTTGGTCGCGCAGTGCTTCGTACTGTTCTTCATTTTTGATTGATGGTCTTTTGTCTTTTGCCATTGTTTTCGATTTTGGTTTTCTATAAATCAATTTAGCTCCAGCAAAAGTTCGTTTCTAGGTTTGCCTTTGCGGCAAATTTAGCGAAAGCGTACTTACTCGGTTTGCATTTTGCGAAAGCAAAACACCGCTGCTTGCTTCCCTTAAGAAATGACTATAGTATATACTCGAATCAAAAAACAGCTTTTGAGGTTGCAAAATACATATCAAAAATGCCGTTGAAGGTCAAAACCAGAAACTTGAAGAAACATAGCAGTACATATAGAAAGGAAACGGAAGATCTTTTTAATGTTTATTGAAACCGAAATTAATTGCTCATCAATTTTATGGTGACCGAACATACCATATAGGCTTCGGTTATAGTATCGAAGCTGTGAAAATAAAATTAATATATTCTGTAATCATATTACCTTAATAAACCTATCAGAAACAATGAGTAACCAAAGAAACAAGAACTTAGCAGGAATTATTCTCGGAACAGCAGCAGGATTTGCCGCCGGATGGTGGTTGAATACCTCTAAAGGTAAGAGATTCCGCAAAGACTCTTCTGACAAACTAAATCAGTGGGGACAAGACATCAAGGAAACTGCTAATCAGCAGGCCGACAACATTAAAGAAACCGTATCAACGACCTTGGAAAAAGGTAAGGAATACGTTTCACAGACAGGTCAACAAATTAGAAATCAAATTGACAATTTTGCCGGTCAGTCGAAAAGTAGTGTAGATACTGCTGAATCGAAATTCAAAAATGGTATGAAGAAAGCCCAGCAGGAAATTAATTCCTAATCAAATTTTCTTCCCAAACCTTGTTATTAGGTCTTTT
>JALEHC010000001.1 GCA_022763215.1 Saprospiraceae bacterium | reverse complement strand
ATGCCCAAGCATTAGCCTGCTCTGCAGCCGATATGATTTCTTCTTCGGTTGCATTGGGACGACCATAAGCGATATTTTCACGTATGGTTCCTCCAAACAATAAAACCTCTTGAGGAACAATCGCAATATTGCTTCGAAACTCTGGCAGATCGTAATCCGCGATGTCTTTGCCATCTACCTGAATTTCACCTTCATCGAGTTCATAAAAGCGCAGCAATAGCTGGACAATAGTTGATTTTCCGGAGCCACTAGCTCCGACTAAAGCCACTTTTTGCCCTGATTGGATAGAAAGGTCAATCCCTTTTAAAACGGGAACATCTTTTCGAGTAGGATAAGAAAAATGTACCCCTTTATAGTCGATATTCCCTTCATATCGCTGAGGCGACTGAGCAGGTGTATCAATTTCAAATTCAGAAGGCATATCCAAAATTTCAAGGATACGGTCAGTGGCACCAATAGCAGATACAATTTCTGTATAAAAGCTTCCTAAACTGGCAATGGCACCACCAATAAGAGCAGTAAATGCCACAAAATCAAACAAGTCACCACGAATCATGTCACCGGACTGTACCATCTGAGCAGCTTGCCACATGATAAAAAACAAAGCTCCAAACATCACAAAGATGATGAATGACACAAACAAACCACGAAAACGAGCCGTGCGAAGCGATATGCGAACTGCTTCCTCCAGATTTTGGCCATAGCGTCCCATTTCAAACTTCTCGTTGGTATATGCTTTTACAGTCTGGATTGACTGCATGGTTTCTTCTACAATGACATTCGTTTTGGCCAGTTGATCTTGTCGTTGCTTCATCAGATTACGGATGTAGCGACCAAAAAACATAGCCACAACTACCACCACCGGAAAAGTAGCCAACATCGTTAATGCCAAGGAAGGCATGGTAAAAATAATGATAGCCAAACCACCGACTAAAACGATTATTTGTCGAATAAATTCAGCCAAAGTAACGGCCACCACCCCTTGAATCTGAGTCACATCATTAGTAATTCGGCTAGTGAGTTCTCCGACTCTGCGTTCCTCAAAAAACAAAATTGGCAAAGCAATCAGCTTTTTGTAAAGGTCAGAGCGCAAAAGCGCCATACTTTTTTCGCTTACCAGGGCAAAAAGTTGTACTCTGAAATAAGCGAATAAACTCTGTACCCCCAAAAAGACCAGCAGGACTAGAAACAGCTGATTGAGGCCAACCCCATACTTGGATTCACCGGAGATAATATTGATCATTTCACCCGGTACCTTCATGATAACCAGAAATACAATACTTCCGGCTGCCAAAAAAAACATGCCCAAGAAAAAGGCCCATTTATATGGTAAGACATATTTGAAGATCGTCAGTGCTTTTTTAAAATCGTCAGCACTCAACTTTCGTTTTTCTTCTTTCGAATCTTTTTTGCGTCTGCGCATTCCCATGCGATGAAAAGTTTTTAAATGTAAGTTCAAACAGCTGAACCACAAAATTATTCAAAGGTACAAGTAATTAGTGAACGTCTGCAAGCACATCCGGTTAAAACAAAGGAGGCATTAGTGCAAATATGACGATGATCTGATAGAATGGAGGCTTATGTTGGCAAAAGCAGCCAGAAAATTCGAACATAAATAATTCTCTGAAATAGAAGAAATAAGTATTTTTACTATATTACGAATTCGGAACAACTTCCGTTCTGCTAAACGCCTGTTCAAACAGACAAGATACTTCGTCCTGTATTTGTACAAAAAACCGTTCCTCCTTCGACTTCTTTACAACCTACACAAAAAAAAATAAACGTGTATTTGCATTTTCGTTTTTCAAACGGAAGTGCTTTGCAAGTTCTAATTGGCATTCTGTCTTGGACTTTCACGTCCAAATTATAATAAACGGAAAGCAATTATACGTTTTTATACCATTAAATTTTATTTAATGCCCAAAACACGAAAATACAACTTAAGGTATCTATCTATTAGATAACTTGGCAAACAGAAAAACGAAAGCACTCAATTGTTATTTGCACAATTAAAAATTATGGATAAAAATCAACCAATAATGAAAAAGCTTCTTTTTGTGTTCTTTATCTGCGCAGCTCAACTGATTCAGGCGCAAGAGGTCGAATTAGGTGTCAAAGGCGGTGTTGCTCTTTACAGTGGTGACTTGTCAGCAAAAGAATTCGGGGTTTATTTTGAAACCTTAGGCCCTTCTTTTGGTGGTTTTGCACGTGTCAACTTCAATCGTGCACTAGCCTTGCGTTTTGATCTGACTTATGGTAAAATAATTGGTTCAGATGAGTTTGGCGCAGCACCGGAAAGAGGCCTTGAAATCCAGACCGATGTTTTTGAAGCCGCTCTGATCGGAGAATTGTCCCTTTTTACCGTTGGAGGCCGTACGACTTGGTCGCCTTATATTTTTGGTGGAGTAGGTATCTTTCGCTACAATCCAGAGGGGTTGTTTGATGGCGATTATATCGAGTTACAACCACTAGGTACAGAAGGTCAGGGTATTCAGGGCTATGAAGAACCTTATAACCTAACAGAAACAGCCATTCCAATGGGTGTGGGTATGAAATTTGTTTTCAACCAGACCTGGGCACTTGGATTTGAATTTGGTGGTCGTAAATTATTTACGGATTACCTCGATGATATTTCTGGTAATGAGGTCAACTTCCTCGATGTCCTTACCAATAATGGTACGATTGCAGCAACGATGAGTGCGCCACAATTGATTGACCGCGAAAATCTGGATATTAATTATACCAGAGGTGGTGAATTTGATGACTGGTATTATTTCGGCCAGGTAACCGTTTCATTCTTCCTTGGCAAAGGTGGTGGAGGTGGCGGAGCAACCGGTATGCCATGTTACCAGTTTTAGTATAATTTGCTAATAAATTCAGTATCAATCAGGTAGGAAATCAGGCGATTTTCTACCTGATTTTTTAACAAAAAAATTAAATAAGGCCGATATCAAAACTTTCAAAGCTGGCTTCTTTCTCTTTTCTTTCCCAACGATTCTTTGATGTTCTTCGCATCATTTGACCAAATCCATAACGATATCCCCTCAATATGTGCAAAATCGCACTTCAAAATGTGAACATTTCATGTTATCTTTACATTAACGAGATGTAAAATTATAATAAAGCAAATGAAAAAAATCCTTGTACTTTGCGTAGGCAATGCCTGCAGAAGTCAAATGGCTGAAGGATATTTGGATTTCTATGCTGGTAATAAGGCGCAAATCTATAGTGCCGGACTAGAGTCACATGGCCTCAACCCTTATGCGGTGGAAGTCATGGCCGAAGATAGCATTGATATTTCTGAAAATTATTCCAAAATTTATACAGAAATCAATGTCAATCATTATGATTACCTAATCGCTATCTGTGATATTTCCAATGTTGATCTCCCCGATAATATTCAATGGGACTATTTTTACTGCTTTAACGTGGCCGATCCTGCGAAAGCAGTGGGTTCACCAGATGAAATACGCCACGAGTTTCGCAAAACAAGGGAAGAGATAAAAAAACATATGCTACAATTCATTGGCAAAGAACTTATTAGCGAAAGCAATAAGGAGTTTATGTCTTCTTAATAGAT
>JALEHC010000309.1 GCA_022763215.1 Saprospiraceae bacterium | reverse complement strand
TCAAATATAAACGCCCAAGAAACGTCTGTTGGTATGCCGTAGATCTCCGAATTCATCAAATTTCCTAATCGGATAAAACAACCGGCTAGTGCAGTAGGCACCACCACCTTGTCCAAAATCCACAAAATCGACTTTTTGGATACCCGCTTCGAAAAAATCCACAATGCAATAATAATCGCAATGGCTCCGCCATGACTGGCAAGTCCTCCTTTCCAAATCATCGGAATTTCTGCCAAATGCTCCGAATAGTAATCCCAGTCGTAAAAGAATACGTGCCCCAGACGAGCACCAACCACCGTACCCACAACCACATAGATAAATGCCTTATCCAACCACGACTCTGGTACTTTTTCTTCTTCAAACATTTTTCGTACAATGTACAGACCGATCAGAAAACCAGTCGCAAAAAGTAAGCCGTACCAGCGAGGTGTAACAGGCCCAATCGTAAAAATTTCGGGGTTTACATCCCAGTTGATGTAGGCAAGCAAAGTTTGCATGTAGATTTATGTTTTTTGTGCAACAATCCCAACAAAGGTATCAATTTGATATCAGACTTTGTGTTTTCTTGCAGGGTATCCATCTAATGATTTTGGGAGCTTGATCGATTTTTTCGTAAAAAAAGCAGTTGCCACTTTATGCGACAACTGCTTCGGTTTTATTTCAATTGCTTCATTATTTCCTGTATAGCTCGATCTAATTGAGGATCTTCTCCTTTCAATCGATGTTGCATATTGTTCTTAACATAAATGTCTGGTTCCACACCTGTCTTTTCCAAGTTCTTCCCATCCAGGGTATAACAACCCCACGAAGGTAATCGATAAAACGAACCATCCACTAAGCCTTTACCCGACGTAAAAATAATCCAACGATAAGTGCCCGTCCCCATCACGGTTCCTAGTTTCAGTTCCTTAAATCCGGCAGCGGTCATCTCTGCATCACTGAGGCTCTGCTCATTGATCAGCAAAACGATTGGCTTTGCTGCTGGAGCAAAAGTGGGCTGTGGCGATGCTTTACCTTCCCGATATTTCCACTTCAGATATGGTGTCTGAGACAAGAACTGAAGCACATCATCATGTACATTTCCGCCCGTATTGTATCGCAAATCGAGAATGAGTCCATCCCGAGTATTTGCTTCAGAGACCATTTCTTTCATAAAGTTATTGAGCTCTCCACCACCCATATTTTTCATGTGCACATAGGCAATTTTTTTGTTGCTCTTTTCATCCACTCTTTGCTGGCAAGCATCTACCCATTCGTCATAGCGAGCATTTCTGACCTGCCCTGAAATGGTTGGGTGTAACTTGACTTCATGCATTTTGCCATTCCGCTGAAAAGTCAGACTTATTTCTTCTTCTTGTCCCGCTTTCGCGAAATACATTTCTCGATTCTTAGCAGGGTCTACTTTTTCGCCATTTACGGCAAACAGTACATCACCTGCTTTTATGTCCTTATCCGGGTGATCAGCTGGAGTGTCTTTGATGATTCTTTTGACGGTGTAGCCATCAAAATCGATTCCGGTAGCCAAAGTTCGTGTGCCATAATAAATATCTTCTTCATCACCATTGGAGTAAAATCCAAAGTGTGAGGTATTCAATTCGCCTAACATATCATTGAGTAAACGTCGCAGGTCACCACGACGAGTAATATATGGCAAAAATGCCCGATACTGCTCGCGCATAGCCCGCCAGTCGACCCCGTGGAAGGTTTCGTTGTAGAAATTTTCTTCCAGATTGGCCCATGTTTCATCAAACATTTGCTCAAACTCGGCCTGAAACTGCTTTTCAAAAGAATGACTGATGTCAATCTTTTCTACTTTTTTGCCCCCCAGATTGAGCTTGTTGATATTTCCACGAATGAGCACATAATGTTTGCCTTTTTCTTCTTCTACCCCAACACTACCCGTTGTTGCGCCTTTAATTTTTTCCGTTTTAGTCTTTTCAAAAGGCTCGATAACCGTTTGCCACAAGTTGTTATTACCTTCATCGTGGTTGCTACTGTATAGTATGGTCGTTTTATTATCTTTCTGATATACATAAGGCCCTGACTGAGTCCCAAATCTTGGCCCGACACGCTCTACGCGCTCCATGATTCCTTCCAAAGCTATTTCTACGACCACACTATCTTTCTTTTCCTCATCTTCTTTTTCGTCAGCAAAAAGCTTGTCCAGTTGATCTGAGCGATACGGATCATCTATCTTTTGCAAAGCTACCCGATAAATTTTAGCATCCTGCATACCGTATGGGTAGGAAGGTTTTGTCTGGTTGGAGTTGAAGTACAGGTATTTGCCGTCAGGCGACCAGAAAGGATTGACCTCTGTAACGCCCGTGTTTGTCAGGTTAATTTTCTGCTTTTTCTCCAAATCATAAAGCATAATGTCCCGCTCAAAATTGCGATAAGCCGTGAAGGCAATATAGCGATCATCAGGCGAGTATCGTGGCTGGTCATTATAAAAGCCCCAGAGTTCATCCCGAAGTAAGGTTTCACTTTGCATCGTTTCCAGATCTAATTGTCGTACTTCATTTCTTCCGCTCAGGTATACGGCCTTCGTCATGTCACTGTTAAATGCCAGGCTGCGATTATTTTGCTGATCTTTGGTAAGTTGTTTGGCATTTTTTCCGGCTTTCGCCGAAATCATAAACCAATTTTGGTAGCCCATAACCGTCTGACTAAACAACATACTGTCGCTATTAATCCAATGTACTTCTGCTACTCGGCCATCCACCTTGGTTGGAATATGCTTGACAAACTTACCCTCGATATCAGAAACAAACAATTCACCTCTGGAGATAAAGCTGAGTTTTTTGCCATCTTCGGAAACATCAAAACCAGTAATTTTACCTTTCACATTATACTGTTTTGTTTTTTCCAGTACTCTATTTTGCGGAAGCTGTACACTTACCTGCTTGGTTTTGCCCGATTTAGTATCGTATAGAAATAATTGATAATCTTTCTGGAATACCAGCTTGCTACCTCCGGCAGCAACACATGGCCTTCTAACGGAAGTTTTGAACTTGGTCAATCGTTTCTTTTTGCCATTTGCCCATTCATAAAGATTGTACTGCCCATTAAATTCATCAGAAAGGAAATAGGTGCGACCATTTTTGTCGATAGTTACATCAAAATCTTTTCCTTCGTAGGTAGTATATTGTTTGTATTCCGCTTTCGCGGGATGGTACGATTTGATGTCTGGGTTGTATGGTCCTTTATAACCTTTGCGGTGCTCAAAGTTCCAACTTTCCCAAGTTTCATTAAAAAATATTTCTCCGGTTACCGGATGTTCAAATGCATTATGAATATTGTTGAAGTAGTGCTCAAATAAGCGCTCAGGCGTTCCGCCTGCAAGCGGCACTTTATAGGTAGATATTCGATTGTAACGCCCCGATGTAAAATAAAGAGACTGACTGTCCCAGCTCCATGATTCCATATAATCACCACCATCGTGATAAGTTAACTGTCGAATATTGCCACCATTAAGCGGCATCACAAAAATATCTGAATTGCCATATTGGCTGGATGTGAATGCTAGCCATTTGCCGTCAGGCGAAATACTAGGACGGTTTTCAGTGCCTTCCATTGCAGTAATGCGAGCAGCCATACCCCCCGAAGCAGCGACGCGCCAGAGGTCTCCTTCATAGGTAAAAACAATAGTTTGTCCGTCAGGACTAATCGTAGGGTAATCGGTGAAATAAACGGCTTGTTGAGCATTTCCCGAAAGGGAAAAACCTAACATCAGGAAAGTTAGCAGGAAAAACGATTTCATCTTTTTTTCCTTTAAACTAAGGAAGTTAATTGAATTTTCGGGTGGTTTTCGACCGGAACCTCAATTCTCTATGCCGCTGCCGACTTTTTCACCCTCCGCATCATGATCATGTGGTAAGTGATCGTACCGCCGATACCCAGCAAAAAAATGGGTAAAAACCAGATTCCAAGCCCAGACTGATTGCCGAGAGCTGTTTGTATGGATTCCCAGAGGATGAAGCAAAATGCAAGCAAAATAAAAGCTTTCAGGCTCGTATTGAGGGAGCGCCCAATTTGGTACATTTCTTGAGCATTTTCTGCTGTAACTTCTTTCGGAAAATTGAAAAGATGAGGTGCCCGATTGATTAAGGTAAGTAGAATGTACAAGCTAATTCCAAGCCCAGGTAAGGTAAATAAAGAAATTTTTGAACTCCATCCGTCCGCTTCGCCAAGAGCATTATAATGAATAGGAACCCGATCTGGTAAAGATGAAAAATGGTATAACAGAATACTAATCATAGCTAATAACGCAAGGATAGATACGATTTCCATGGCTTGTTGCCAAGGTGTATTTTCAAGTTTTAGTTTAGGTCGCTCGCTCATATTGGTACTCGTTTTCCAATAAAAATACACAAACTTTGAATAAAAAAAACCACCGGTTACTGCTGATGAAAGCAAACCGATGGCTCGTATTCTGGATGTATTATGGGCGAAACCATAGCCGTTGTCGACTATTTCTAAATCTCAAATCTGCTACCTCAAACCGCCATTTCATGGCACGGTTATTTTGGCCATTTTCCGCCAAGTCGACCATAGCTAGCAATGCCTCCGAGGTATGTTGTGCCGTAAGCAATTTGCCAGCAATAGCTAAAGATGTGGATCGCCTCTCAATATCTTGTTTCTGATGAAAGTATGTTTTCAGTTTTTTCATTACTTCCTTGGGAAGCATCAGGTAATACCCTTTCTTCCTTGCCGGAATATACTGAGTCAAAAAAGCTGGATTTAGCTTTTTAATCTTGTGTATTGGTAGGCCAGTAAGTTTGTTGATTTCTTCAAAAGAAACGGCTTCTTGCATCAATTGAATATCAATATCCTCAAACTCCCATTCAGGGCACCTGGCCTGCAAGCCATGCCCTTGATAGTAATGGCCAAAATAAACAGCTGCCGTAAAGCGCGAAATATAGGTGCGCGTTTGCCGTGGCAAAAACCGCTTTAATTTCTCGTACGAACGACTCTTGCTCTTCCGGATAGCCCTTTGTACGCGACCTGGCCCACAATTGTAAGCAGCCAGTGCGAGTGTCCAGTCTCCAAACTGTTGATGTAATTCGCTCAATAGCTGCAATGCTGAGCGGGTAGCCCGCACAGGATCGAGACGTTCATCAACAACTTCATGCACTTCGAGCTCATAATGCCGGGCAGTAGGTTCAATGAATTGCCACAAACCCGCAGCATTAGCAGAGGAATAAACATCTGGAATTAGTCGGGATTCTACTACGGGAAGGTACTTAAGCTCATCAGGCAAGCCTCTGTTTTTTAATTCCTGCTCAAAAAGCGGGAAGTACAAATACATCTGTCCGAGCATACGCTCGGCTTGCAGTCTGCCTGTTGTAAAGTAACTTTTCAGTCGTTTTTCAACTTTGGTATCTAATTTGCCTTCAAAGGGTAAATCTAGTTCCTGAGCTTGTTGTGTAATTCTCTCTAAGTGGGTGCCCCAGGATAAAGTATTAGCTTTCAGCGACAAACATACCGTTGAATGAGCCAATATCATGGCCCACAACAGTTGGTGTTTCATAGGGTATATAGGTTTTTATATAAGTAAAGGGCTTAGAAACAATAAATTGCTTCTAATACGATATAATTGTCTTATTAATTTGTAAAAAGGAAAAAATTGGTAGGATCGCCTCTCTCAATGCACCTACAAATTAACAAACATCACGGTATTATTCAACATTTAATCCATTATTTTTCAGCTACTTACACCAACGCAGGTTTCGCAACCACACTGTTAAACACTATACACCAGCGACTTATAAAATGATTTTTATTTCAATTAATCTGATATTTTTTTATTTCACATTTGGCAATTCGCTTGAAATGATGACATTCTTAATGATAACTTAACCTCACATAAGCGGCAGAGCTGGTCTGAAAACACAATTTTGTGGCCTAAATCATTCATGACTATGATCCGCGCCTGGCTCCTTCGCACGAACAAAACTTTTTTTGCTGCCTATGCTATTGTAGCTGCTTTTGGCACCTACTTTTGCATGTATGCTTTTCGCAAACCATTTACGGTGGCTACCTTCGAAGACATGAGTCTTTGGGGGATTGATTACAAAATCTTGCTCATCGTTGCACAGGTGGTCGGATATATGCTCTCCAAATTTATCGGCATCAAAGTCATTGCGGAAATGGGCCGCAATCGACGTGCGTTGCTTCTCTTATTACTCATTGGCTTTGCAGAACTGGCGCTTTTCTTATTTGCGGTTGTGCCGGCACCTTACAATGTACTACTCTTATTTCTGAACGGGATGCCACTTGGCATGATTTGGGGAATTGTCTTTTCTTACCTAGAGGGGCGAACTTTCAGCGAAATCTTGGGAGCTGGTCTCAGTGCTAGTTTTATAATTTCTTCAGGAGCTGTAAAATCTGCAGGAAAAATAGTGCTTGATGATTGGGGCTTTTCCGTTTTTTGGATGCCCTTTGTAACCGGTGCGTTATTCATTATTCCATTATTTTTCTTTGTGTATTTGTTGGAGCAAATTCCACCTCCCTCAGAGGAAGATGAACAAATGCGAACGGCCAGAGCTCCTATGCTAGGCAAGGATCGTAAAGCATTTTTCAGGCAATTTGCGCCCGGCCTCATCATGTTGGTTTTCTTCTATATGATGCTAACGGCTTATCGAGATTTCCGCGACAATTTTGCAGCAGAGCTCTGGGCAGCCTTGGGCTATGGTGACACCCCTTCCATTTTTACCCTTTCGGAAATACCGATTGCTATTGCGGTACTGCTTGTTTTGGGACTGACCATGTACATTTCGGACAATCGTAAAGCTTTTGCATTCTATCATTTCCTGATTTTGGCATGTGCTGTTTTAGTAGGCAGTAGTACTCTGCTCTTTCAACAAGGACAACTTGATCCGGCTTTATGGATGATACTCGTAGGATTAGGGCTTTATCTGAGCTATGTTCCTTTTGGCTGTATTCTCTTCGATCGCATGATTGCTGCTTTTCGTTTTAAAGGCAATGCCGGATTCATGATTTATGTAGCAGATGCATTTGGTTACATGGGCAGTGTCGGAATTCTGCTATACAAAAATTTTGGTCAGGCCAATCTGAGTTGGCTCAATTTCTTTATTTATGGAAGTTATGTTTTGGCCGTTTCCGGAGTGGTAGTTATCCTTAGCTCCTTGCTGTACTTTCGTACAAAATTTAACAAGCAAGAAGCGATACCTCCAATCGCACAAGCATAATTAGCCGCAACTATGAAGGCTGACTTGCCCCCACAGAATGTGTTAACAAAATGTTGAAGTGATGTAAATGGGCTCTTGTTTCTGACTTTTTTGTCTATTTTAGAATACATCTGCGAGAATGAATGCATTCCTACCATTCTCCTAAAGGAAGCTTGTATCACTAAAACTATCATAAAGTTATGAATCAAACGCTACGATTTACATTCGTTATCTTTTCCCTTTTTTTCACCATTTCTCTACAGGCACAAGCTCTTCAAGAAGTCTTTCAGTATAATTCGCCATTTGGACAACAAGGCGATTTTTTTGGTGGTGCCGTATCCATTTCGGGCCGAACCGTATTGGTAACTGCTATACTAGACGATCTTGATGCCAACAATGAAAACCCCGTTCAGGACGCTGGTAGCGTCTATATTTTTGAAAAAAATGATGCTGATGAATGGGGCCTTGTCCAAAAAATAACATCTGAAGACCGTGAGCCAGAAGCTAGGTTTGGCACTCAGGTGATCGTCCAAGGAAACAAAGCCATTGTTAGTGCATTTTTAGCTGACACCGATGCAAATAACGAAAACCCTGTTGTAAATGCAGGGGCCGTTTATTATTATGAAAAACAAGCCTCAGGCGAATGGGTACAACAACAAAAACTGGTTGCTGCCGACCGTTCTCAAAATGATAATTTTGGGGTGAGTGTTGCAATGGATGGCGCTACCCTTGCTGTAGGTGCGTACCGCGCTTCAACCAATGCAAACGGGGACAACTTCCTTACGGAAGCAGGAGCTGTTTATTTGTTTGAACAAAATGAAGATGGCATTTGGGCGCAGACCCAAAAAGTGACTGCTAGTGACCGAGAAGCGAATGCATGGTTTGGTTTTCGGATTGCATTAGAAGGAAATACATTGCTCGCCGGAGCCCCGCGGGAAGATAAAGACGAAGTTGGCCTAAACGGACTCTCGAATGCCGGTGCGGTGTATGAGTTTCTTAAAAATGATGATGGAATCTGGGAAGAAGGTCAAAAAATCACACTTCCTAGCAGAAGCTTTTCTGATGAATTTGGCTCATTTGTAGAATTACAAAACAACTCTGCTATTATTAGCGATCTTAATCTCAATCGGGTGTTCCATGTCCGAAGAATCAATGCTAATTGGGAATTTCAGGAGACTTTTTACACCAATAATTCCGGAAATACTGCTAACATTAAGAATACAGCCATTGCAGGAAATTTTGTAATTGTTGGTGATGATCTTTCGGATGGAGCAGGTACTGAACTTGAGGATGCAGGGGCTGCATATTTGTACAACCGTACCATCGACGGGCAGTATATTCTTAATCAAAAGCTCGAAGCCGATGACCAAGATTTGTTCTTTGGATTTGGTTCAGATGTAGATATGAATGACGAAGCCGTTGTTGTAACCGCACAGGGTAATAATGCTTTGTATATTTTTGAAAACCTCCCCACCAATGTCGAAGCATCTACTTTTGACCATACGGTTCGGATTTTTCCAAACCCGACAAACGGCCCTTTGCAGGTAGACTTTGGACAGGCCTACAGTGGCACACTTCAAATCTTTTCGGTGGACGGAAAACAGGTGTATCAATTACCTTTTAGGCAACAAG
Organism: Saprospiraceae bacterium; assembly: GCA_022763215.1. Lineage (GTDB taxonomy): Bacteria > Bacteroidota > Bacteroidia > Chitinophagales > Saprospiraceae > JALEHC01. Next base: position 1,465 of record JALEHC010000309.1, on the reverse strand, counting down.
CCAAGCTTTCGCTAAATTTGGATTTGCCGAAAGGCGCATACAGCCTGTACATACAAACGAAAGATGGTCAAAGTGGCCACACTAAATTGGTAATCCGGTAATTTGACAAGAACTGCCTGCCTTTTCACATGTTGTATGTTTAGTTTTCTCTCCAATTTGAAGTAAAAACGATGGACACAACAAAGTTGATTAAAGGCTTGCACCACGTCACTGCGACGGTCAATGACGCTCAGGAAGATTACGACTTTTATACAAAAGTACTGGGACTACGACTCGTCAAAAAAACTGTCAATTTTGATAACAACCAGGTGTATCACTTTTATTATGGCACGGAAATGGGTACACCTGGTACTATCATGACGACCTTCCCTTACAAAGGTCAGGACGTACGCATAGGTACACTTGGCACGGGACAAGTAGCCATTACTGGTTTTTCTATTCCGATTTCAGCCCTTGACTTTTGGAAAGACCGCCTTCAAGCCAGCAACATTGAATTTGGACAAGTCGAAATTATGGGTAACCCAACGCTTCGCTTCCAAGATCCGGCAGGTTTATTTCTTGAATTGGTTGCAAATGATGATGATGACAGAGCTCCCTGGACAGGTACAGCAATCCCTCCGGCTATGGCTATTCGTGGTTTTTACAATGTTACTTTATCTATTGCTGAAGTTGGTTCTACTTTTGAATTTTTGGAACAAGAGTTTGGTTTCACGAAAGTGACAAAAGAAGGGATGGTGACGCGCTATCAGGTTGAAGGGGGCGGTCCCGGCCGTTTGGTAGACATCCGAGACGATCACGAACTAGACCGCGGAAAAAATGGCATTGGTACGGTACATCATGTAGCGTGGAGAGTTGAAAGCGACGAAGCACTGCATGCCCTGCGAGCCCGCTTGGTAGATGAATTGGGCTTAAAGGTCACCGAAATAAAGGATCGTAAATATTTTCACTCGATATATTTCCGCATTCCTGGAGGCGTACTTTTTGAAGTAGCTACTATTCCTCCTGGTTTTTCGGTGGATGAAAGCCTGGATGAGCTTGGTAATGAGCTCAAACTACCCGATTGGGAAGAAGCTAATCGAACACAAATTGAATCCGTACTACCAAAAATAAATTAATATCCTGATTGTCTATTTCAGACAGCCCTAACCAAATTCTTATGGCTCAAGAAAAATTTAATGTCGTTAACAACGAAGAAAAAAAGCGTTTTGAAGTAAAAATAGATGGCTATTTGGCAGTTTGTGAATACATCAAACTCAAGACCAAGATTATTTTCACGCATACCGAAGTTCCCCCAACACTTGAGGGGCAAGGTATTGGTTTGGCTTTAGCCAAAACAGCACTAGACTATGCCAGAGCGAACGAACTGAAGGTGCAGCCACTTTGTCCGTATATTGCTGCCTACATGAAAAAGCATCCGGAATATCAAGACTTATTGATGGATGGTTTCAGAATAAAATAAAGAACC
>JALEHC010000308.1 GCA_022763215.1 Saprospiraceae bacterium | reverse complement strand
TTATTGCAACCGGCGTAAGTGGTCAAGTATGGCGTTTATCAACGCTACAAGGCGTTTTAAAGCCCGGTAATTTGCAACCCTATCCTGATTCTACTATTGTTCCAGAAGTTGGTAATTCGGGAGTCTATGTCCTGAAGTTTGTTCACCGAAGTGATGTAGGTTATTTGGCGGAAGCCATTAATCTGACGGATTACCCTGAGCAGGTATTTGGTCCAGTAACGAAAGTATGTCATTATCCATACGTACAAATTGAAAACCTGGAAACGGAGTTTTGCGATAATGCAGATGATGTGGTCTTGTCTGCGATTGCGACTTCTGCTTTTGATGGGAATGTATTTCCGCTGACGCCTGTAAATGAGTTTTGGCAGATTCGGCGATTGGAAGACAATGAAATTTTTAATACCCAAATATTTTCACCCACTGATTTGGGAGAAGGCACCTATCGGGTTAGCTATACTTTTGACGCTGGCGACGATGCATTTTTTGCCGCCAATAATACGGGCTGTGAGGTAACCGTCACTCAGGATGTGGAGGTGCGGGAAGCCTATACAATGGCTTGTAATTCGTCTATCAATATTACCCTCAACCCGAATAGCTGTTTTGTGGAAGTGACTTCCGCATTAATTTTAGCCAGTAATCCTGATCCAGATATACTATTTGAAATTGATATTTTGGGGCCTGGAGGTATTAGCTTGGGTAGTACAATTGATCCTCAATACGTCGGAGAGACATTGATTGCAACAATAACTGATGAATGTACCGGACTAACTTGTACCAGCAATATTATTGTAAATGATTTGTCTGCACCAACTTTAAGCATACCTGATGATATCACGCTTAAGTGTACCGAAGAACCAGAGACAAGCCTGACAGGAGTAGCCACAGCTTCTGATTGTTCTGATTTAGAAATTTCGTATACGGACGTGGAAATTGATAATGGTTGTGGAAATCCGATTAAGAAGATTGAACGTACTTGGCAAGCAGAAGATATCCACGGAAATATTCGTACAGGTCTGCAGCAAATTTTTATAAGTCGAGCTGATGTGTCAGATTTGCGCTTTCCAGCAGATAAAATGATCTCTTGTGCCGCATATAGAGCTGATTCGACGCTGGCTGATCCAGTTTTTGGAAAAGGGGGCGTTCCGAATTTGGTAGACATACCTAACTGTGGACTAGTGTACACCTACACGGATGACACGCTGACTATTTGTGGAAATCCAGCTTATACCTTTGCCATTATCAGAGAATGGAATGTATTGGATTTGTGTCAGTTCTCGGTTATTGAAGAAGATGGGATCGGTAATGATAATGTGCAGGTCATTCAGATACGCGACCAAGTGGCACCACAGATTGAGCCGGATCTTCCTGTGATTTTTACCAATATTTCTACTTTGGATAACGGATTAGACTTTTGTAGCTCAACGGGCTTTATTCCACCTCCGATAATTAGTGATGAGTGCAATGATTTTGAGCTTCGCATTTTTACGCCTGCCGGCGAATTGGAATATACCAATGGAATAGATGGTCGCGATGGCGGAAATATTCCTTTCCCTGGGCTTGAAATCGGAGAACACTTTATCACTTATGAAGCCGAAGATGCTTGCGGAAATGACACAACTGTACAAGTATTAGTTACCGTAGTTGATGATACACCACCAGTGATGATTTGTAAAAGTAATCTCAACATTACCCTGACGTCTGCTGGTGAAGGACGCTTATTTCCCGAAGATATTGATAATGGAAGTCGAGATGATTGTTGTGAAGGCGATATGAAAATCAAATTGGAATCAGATCCTGAGTCTTCATTTAGAAATTATATTGATCTGTTTTGTGCAAACGATACCCTGAATGTCATTCTGCGGGTTTGGGATTGTTATGGTAACTTTAATGATTGCTCTGCGACTGTAGTTGTAAAAGATGCTATTCCGCCCGTTATTACATCTAGCCCGGCAGATATTACCCTGACTTGTCTGGATGATACTTCGCCTTATTTAACAGCAGCTTTTGAAGCTCCGACTTTTGATGATAACTGTAACTTTAATGTACAGTTTGAAGTGATAGAAGATGTTGATGACTGTGGGATAGGACAAATAACTCGTACTTGGACGGCAAGAGATAATCCACAGAACCCACCTACTGTATTTACGCAATCGGTAGTGCTGGAAGGCTACCACGAATACCGTATTCAATTGCCTTCAGACACCATTGTCGATTGTCAGGATACCAGTTTTCAGACACTGCCATTTACTTTTGAAGGCTGTGATATGATTGCTATCAGTGCCACAGATGAAGTAGTTACGGCTCAGGATGACAGCTACTGTTATGGCATTGTTAGAGATTATCGAATGGTGAATTGGTGCGAATATGATGGCGACGAAACGCCCTTTGAAATTCCGCGTTGGGATGGTTTTGATCTTGATACCGATTTAGGTGATGGTTTTGAAATTCATTCTGACGGAACTTCCCTGTTTCAGGTATTTCCGTCTACTGAAATTGAATTGTCATCCTCAACGGGATATTATCAATATCGACAACTAATTCAAGTAGCTGACGATGAAGCCCCGACATTGCTTGGAGTAGGGGAGGTGACTAGTTTTTGTACTTCTGATGAATTGTTACCCAACCAAGATGAATGCACCGCTTATGTCGCCTTTAATTTTACGATGGGCGATAATTGCTCCGATTCATTGACAATTTTGAATAGCTTACTCTTCAACAATGAAGACTTGATCTCTGACAATTTTGGTTTTATACAAAAACTAAATGGGCTGACTTATCGGGTAGAAGGTTTTTATCCGGTAGGTAATCATTCTCTTATTATTACTGCTGTAGATGCCTGTGGGAATGTTTCTGAATCAGAAATTCCATTTGAAGTAAAAGACTGTACCTTGCCTTTGGTAAATTGTCCAAATGATACCACTTTATTTTATACTTCGCCAAATGGACTCTTTATTTCGGCAGCAGATTTGATTGCAGGCTCGACCGACAATTGTGGCGTGGTACTCAGTAGTTTTGATCCAGAAATTGAATTACCTGAATTGGTGTATTCCTGCGATCAGATGGGCACAGAAATGGTGAAAATTTACGTAAGTGACCCAGCAGGAAACGAAGTCGTTTGTAACTTTTCGCTAACGCTTGTTGATAGCGAACTAAATGCCTGTCAGGAGTTTTTTGATTTAACGGGACATACACATACCGAGTCTGGTTTTCCAATCACGCAGGTTGATATCGGGCTAGAAGGGCCTATCTCTGATACCTTGCCGGTAGATGACATGGGCGTTTTCAATTTTGTGGAAACACCAGAAGGAGAAGGTTATGAAGTTACGCCCAACAAAAATATAAACCATCGAAATGGACTTTCGGTATCTGATCTGATTTTGATCAATCGACACATTCTGAATGTTTTGAAGCTGGATTCGCCTTATCGGATGATTGCAGCCGATGCGAATCGTTCTGGTGATATTACCGTATTAGATATTATTCAAATTCGCAGGCTCATTTTGTCGGTAGATTCCGTTTATGAAAATAATACCTCTTGGCGATTTATACCGGAAGATTACGAGTTTCAGAACCCAAACAATCCTTTTCAGGAAAACTTCCCAGAGACTTTCTTTGTCGAAGAATTTATGACGGATACTTCCATCAACTTTATAGGACTAAAAGTGGGTGATGTAGACGAAAGTGCTTCTACTTCAAGTTTACAGGGTGTAGATGATCGCAATACTGTACCAGTAGTTGTCAGCCTCAAGGGCCAAAATCCGGATGGCACGAGCACTTATACATTTGCGCTTGACGCAAATGGGATGCAAGGTGCGCAGTTCACATTACAGTATAATGCTTCCATGGTAAAGGTAAAGGAAATTGTGCCAGGCAGTAATATGAGCACGAAGCATTTTTACCATGCGGAAGGGCGCGAAGCGATTACTTTTTGTTGGCATCAAATGGAAGCCGTTGACCATCTGGAATTTGATTTAGTGGTTGAAGGGCTGTTGCCCAACAACGGGCTATCGTTATTTGGATTGAGTTCGGAATATACTGCTGCCGAAATAATTTTGGCAGACCACTCAATAACCAAGCCTGTACTGACGTTTAAAGAAAAGTCCTCCAAAGACATTGGAATAAGTAATATTTATAATTTTCCCAATCCTTTTATTTCAAAAACACAGATAAATTTTTATCTTGCAAAATCACAAGATGTTACTATCCAAGTTTTTGATAGTAATGGAAGGCTCACACATCAGTTACGGGAAAATTTACACTTCGGTTATCAGCAAATCAATTTAGAGGGAAGGCAATTGAATGGCTCTGGCGTGTATTATTATAAAATAATCACCGCAGAAGGGGAGTACATCAATAAATTGCTCTATACAGGAAGTTAATCAAACTCAAGATATATAACGTTTTAATCGGTTTTTGGGATAGCCTCTCTTCGGACGCAGAAGGGGGGCCTTTTTATTTTAATAACTTAAAGCTGGTAATATCATCAATACTCTGCTTAAAGTCTTTCTGCAACAAGAGTTTGATGTTGGTAAGAACGACTTCACCCATCGTCTGGCACTTGTCGAATGCTTTTGTTTTGTGGTGGTAGCCAAGCTCATTGCTCAGACTATAAATTTTCTTTTTTTCCGACATTTCGTCTTTGACCATTACCGAAAATAATTCATTGAATTGTTGTTGAGAAGTTTTTACCCGCGCAGCAATCAAACTTCGTTCTTCCTGCTGATATTGGGTGACGGTTTCTGGCCGCATATGCTTCATGCCCAGAAAGATGATCGGATTATTTTCTTTGAAATATTGAGGCAAGTAAAAGCTTTTCCAGCCTTCGTACGACTGTTGATCAAAATCTATAGCTCGCATTCGGAACTGAGAGCCTTCAATATCTGGCGTGATGTCGATAACATAATTATAGGAGCGCATATCACCCAATAAACGCACAAAACAGCGTTCATTAAATTTAATGAATTCCTTGGCGATACGAATCTGGTTGAAATTACTATCGTCCAGGTGTTTTTTCATAAAATCATCGCCTGGAATACCGGCAATATGCTCTTCGACCAAAGTCGCCCGATCAACTAAAAAAGTAACTCGGTTGGGAGACAACAAATCTTCCAGTTCAAGGCCATAAATGCGAGAAGCATCTGCTTTTTTTAGGTAAAAATGGTCGTAATTATCATTTAGTCGGTTGATAATTCGGATACGAAATGGTTTGGTATTGCCGAATGTACAAAAGTCAACTCTAGCTATTTTCAAGTGTTCGAGCACTTCTACGTCACCATCTGTTTTGAGTAGGGCATAAATTTGCTTCAACGACTCATTTACTTCCTCCCAATCATACTGAGAGTAAAAAACGGTACGCCAAAGCGTATCATTTCCTTCCTGATCAAGCAGTGGGATAGAACTTTCATACCGCGTCAAATCTTCATATTGCAATGGCAAGTCCACGTCGCGGTTATGCTTTCGCAAAAACTTACGAAGCGGTTCTCTGATTGGTACTAATTGTTTTTTCTTGGAAGGAACGTTGCCTTTCATTTAGATGATTTATTAACTACCTACATGCTTCTCTTTTACCAGTTGTTCTAATTCACCCAACACACTCATATCTTCGATTGTGGATGGTGGATTATACTGAACCTCATCTGCTATATTACGCATTATTTTTCGCAAAATCTTGCCAGATCGGGTTTTTGGTAGTCGATCACAAATGATAGCCCGCTTAAATGATGCTACCGGCCCCACTTGATCGCGCACCATTTGTACAAGTTCGGCTTCTAACTCTGCCTCTGTCAGGTTGATACCTTCTTTGAGTACTACAAAACCGATGGGCTTTTGCCCCTTCAAGTCATCTCTGATACCAATCACGGCGCATTCGGCGACAGCCGGATGAGCAGCAACAACTTCTTCCATCTCCGCGGTAGATAAACGATGGCCTGCTACATTGATAATGTCATCAATACGGCCGGTAATGAAAATATAACCATCTTCATCTTTATACCCGCCGTCGCCTGAAAAGTAATAACCCGGATAAGGAGCCAGGTAAGAGTTTTTAAATCGTTCGGTGTCTTGCCAAAGATTGGGTAGGCAACCAGGTGCCAATGGTAAGTGGATGGCAACAGCGCCTTCCGTATTTGGCGGAAGCTCGTTACATTCCGGATCAAGTATACGTATATCGTAGCCACAAACTGCTTTTCCGGCAGAGCCAGGCTTAATCGGTAGCAATTCTACGCCACTCATATTGGCAATCATTGGCCAGCCAGATTCGGTTTGCCACCAATGATCAATGACCGGGATTTGAAGTAGGTCGCGCAGCCAATTGAGTGTAGTGACATCACAGCGTTCACCAGCAAGAAATAAAGTACGAAGACTTTCCAGTTTGTATTTTTTGAAAAATATAGATTCCGGATCCGCTTTTTTAATGGCCCGAAAGGCAGTTGGAGCCGTAAAGAACACATTTACTTGATGTTGTTCAATAACTCGCCAAAATGTACCTGCATCCGGAGTTTTGATGGGCTTACCTTCAAAAAGAATGGTCGTACAGCCATGAATAAGAGGCGCATATACGATATAGGAATGGCCTACCACCCAGCCGACATCCGAAGCAGCCCAATATACTTCACCCGGCTCAATGCCATACACATATTTCATACTAAACTTCATCGCCACAGCATGACCTCCATTTTCACGTACAATTCCTTTAGGTTTTCCGGTCGTACCGGAAGTATAGAGAATATAAAGCGGATCGGCTGGTAGCAAAGGCACGTAAGGAGCTGGAACAGCCAACTGAAGCACCTGATCCCAGTCGTAATCGCGGCCTTCCTTAAGTGGAGCTTTGATGAAATCGCGTTGGTAAACAATGCAAGCATCAGGTTGATGCGTTGCTTCCTCAATGGCTTTGTTTACAATGGTCATGTAATCAATAACCCGTTTGATTTCAAGTCCGCCACTGGCGGCAAGCAGCAGTTTGGGCTTAGCATCATCAATACGAATAGCCAACTCATGCGCAGCAAAGCCACCAAATACGACGGAATGAATAGCGCCGATTCTGGCGCAAGCCAACATCGCAATAGCTGTCTGGGGGATCATTGGCATGTAAATGACAACCGTATCTCCTTTTTCGACGCCTTTGGATTGTAAGACCCCCGCAAAGCGTGCGACTTCGTCGCGCAATTCTCGGAAAGTATATTTCTGAATCGTATCCGTAACCGGAGAATCATAGATAAGTGCTACTTGGTCGGCACGGCCATTCTCGACATGATAATCTAGTGCGAGATAAGAAGTATTCATAGAACCACCCTTATACCAACGAGGCAGATCATGCTCATCTTTGTAGAGAATTTCTTCGGGGTGCTCAAACCAGTGAATGGCCTGGGCTTGCTCTTTCCAGAATGCTTCCGGGTTTGCCAGACTTTGATCGTAAAATGATTGATAGCTTGCCATAAGATTTGGAATAATGCCATAACTATCCCAGCCGTGGAACTGTGCATAGCTCCACGGTCAGGATTAAAAGTCAGACTTGTTCAGTAATTGTTATACCTGAGCGCCTTCTTTAATTGATTCAACCACTTCCGGATTGAGTAGCGTAGAAACATCTCCCAGATTAGAAGTATCGCCGGAGGCTACCTTTCTGAGGATACGACGCATAATTTTTCCGGAGCGTGTCTTTGGAAGACCACTCACTAATTGAATTTTATCTGGCTTTGCGATTGGTCCGATTTCTTTGGTCAC
>JALEHC010000307.1 GCA_022763215.1 Saprospiraceae bacterium | reverse complement strand
TTAGTTGCCTGCTTCCAAAGCAGCAGCACCACCAACAATCTCGAGGATTTCGTTGGTAATTGCTTCCTGACGAGCTTTGTTGTAAGAAATCTTCAGATCGCGAAGTAGTTCTTCTGCGTTTTCAGATGCCTTATCCATGGCTGTCATACGAGCACCGTGCTCCGCAGCATGGGTATCAAGCAGGTAACGTTGAAACTGCGTTTGCAAAATACTTGGGATCAAGTATTCCAACAAACCTTCTTTACTTGGTTCGAATATATAATCCGCTTTCAGGTTTGCTTCTCCTTCTTCTACTTCGATTTTTTCTACCGGCAAAAATTGTTGTGCCGTAGGAATCTGTGTCGCTGCATTCTTAAACTGAGAGTATACCACCTGAACAGCGTCATACTTACCCTCTGTGAATGCATCCATCAACCCTTTAGACACCTCTGCCACATTGTCGAAACTCAAATCATCAAACAACATCATATACTCTGTGATCAGGTTGATATCTGCGTAGCGCTTGGCAAAATATTCTTTACCTTTTTTCCCAATCAAAAGAATAGAAAGATTACCCTTCGCTCTGTGCTCCGCATATTTACCTTCTACAAGGTTAACAGCTGCTTTGATGATACTGGAGTTAAAGGCTCCACAAAGACCACGGTTAGAAGTAACGACAACCAGGCACGCTTTTTCTACCGGACGCTCCACGCCAAAAGAACTGCTTACGTCTCCTTCCAGGTTAGAAAGGATATTGCGCAACATTTCACCCAGCTTATCTGCGTAAGGACGCATTTGCTGAATCGCTGTTTGCGCTCGACGCAACTTAGCCGCAGATACCATCTTCATCGCTTTGGTGATCTGCTGCGTATTCCTTACCGAGCTAATCCGTTCACGTACCTCTTTTAAGTTTGCCATTGGAAGCTATTTTATTAAAACTACGAAGTAGTTATATGAAATAGGATATGGGCTCCTCAAGCGTTCCACCTTTCGGTAAATTTGCCGCAAGGTAAAAGGCCTGAGGAACTCGTTAGCATTGCGATTATTTTGCGAAAGCAGGCGTCATCTTCGCCGCCAACTCTGCAACCGCTTTCTTATCTTCATCCACGTACTTACCAGCTTTGAAGTTGGCTAATACTTGTGGAAGTGAGTTTTCAATTTCTGTAAGGAATGCGCTTTCAAATTCCTTGATACGGTTAACAGGCACGTCTTTCAACAAGCCTTGTGTACCTAGATAAATGATGGCTACCTGCTTTTCAACCGGTACTGGAGAGTACTGAGGCTGCTTCAGGATTTCCACGTTACGCTTACCTTTTTCCAATACCGCTGTTGTAGCTGCATCCAGGTCAGAACCAAACTTAGAGAAGGCTTCCAACTCACGGTATGCCGCTTGGTCCAGCTTAAGTGTACCGGCAACTTTCTTCATAGATTTGATCTGCGCAGAACCACCCACACGAGATACCGAGATACCTACGTTAATCGCAGGACGTACACCCGCGTTAAAAAGGTTAGATTCCAAGAAGATCTGACCATCCGTAATCGAAATTACGTTAGTCGGGATATATGCTGATACGTCACCCGCCTGTGTTTCGATGATTGGAAGGGCAGTCAAAGAACCACCTCCTTTCACCAATGGCTGGCCGTTTGCATCTTTTGCATCTTTCAAAGACTGAGGCAAGTCATTCATTTCGCGAGCGATACCATCATTTTCGATGATTTTCGCAGCACGCTCCAACAAACGAGAGTGCAGGTAGAATACATCACCTGGGTAAGCCTCACGCCCTGGAGGACGACGAAGCAACAACGATACCTCACGGTATGCTACCGCCTGCTTAGACAAATCATCATAAGCGATCAAAGCCGGACGACCTGTATCACGGAAGTACTCACCAATCGCAGCACCCGCAAACGGAGCGTAGAACTGGATAGGTGCAGGAGCAGATGCAGGAGCAGATACGATTACCGTATAATCCATAGCACCAGCTTCTTCCAAGGTCTTAGCTACCTGTGCTACTGTAGATGCCTTCTGACCAGAAGCAACATATACACAGAAAACAGGCTCACCTCTGTCGTAAAATTCTTTCTGGTTGATGATGGTGTCAATTACGATCGCAGTCTTACCAGTCTGACGGTCACCAATGATCAACTCACGCTGACCTCTACCAATTGGAATCATCGCATCAATCGCTTTGATACCCGTTTGTAGTGGTTCCTGTACTGGCTGGCGGTAGATTACACCAGGAGCCTTACGGTCAAGAGGCATATCGTACTTAGTACCACCGATAGGGCCTTTACCGTCGATAGGCTGACCAAGTGGATTAACCACACGACCAACGAATTCTTCACCTACCTGGATAGACGCAATACGTCCGGTACGGTGTACTCTTGAACCTTCGCGAATACCTTCGCCAGATCCCATCAATACCACACCTACGTTATCTTCCTCCAAGTTCAATACGATAGCTTGAACACCTGTTTCGAACTCTACCAATTCACCTGCTTGTGCATTAGTAAGGCCGTAAACACGTGCAATACCGTCACCTACCTGAAGTACGGTACCGTACTCTTCCAGCTCTGTTGCACTACTAAAACCAGAAAGCTGTTGTTTCAGTATTGCTGATATTTCATCAGGTTTTACATCAACCATGTCTTAAGAATTTTTCGATTGGGAAATAGTTACAGACAAAGTCTTGGACTTTGTCAATTTTATTTAGCGACAATCTGTGAAATGTACAGATTACCAGTAAAGTCTTTTTTCAGTTGGTCCAGTTTGTGTTTTACACTGGCATCGTAGATTTTGTCATCAAACTCTACGACAAAGCCACCGATCAAATCTGGATCAATGATTACTTCCAACTCAACATTCTGTTCGGTGTCAGAGCTGGACAATAGTTTATCTTTAATAGCCTTGAGGCTCGCTTCATCCAATTCAACGGCCGTAGTAACACGCACTGTTGAAATATGCTTCAGCTTTTTGTACTGTTCAATGAACTCATCGGCGATTTCTGGCATATACGCTTCACGACCTTTGGTGATCAGGATGCGTAGGAAAGCCATTGTAAGCTCATCGTATTTTTTTGCGAACAGCTCATTGACGATAGCTTCCTTTTTAGAAGCATTGACGATTGGGCTTTTAATCAACAAATAAAAATCGCGATTCTGGCTTACTTCTTTGAAAGACTGAACATCTTCCAAAACACGCTCCAGCTTGTTTTGCTCAACAGACAAATCAACCAGTGACTTGGCATAACGCGATGCAATTCTTTGTACAGACATAAGCTATAATTATAGGGTCTTTTACTGCTTTCGTTTGCCTTCCGGCTATTCGGCGGACAGATTCGGCAAATGAAGAACTAGTGTTTCGTACCCTTAAAATTCAAAAATTAGTTAAGCTTGAATTCGTCAACCAAACGGTTCACAAAATCTTTCTGACCGCTATCGGCAGCAAGGTCTTTACGCATTACCTTTTCTGCGATTTCGATGGCCATTTTACCCATTTGGTTTTTCACCTCGGTAACAGCTGCCATCTTCTGGTTTTCGATTTCCTGCTTCGCACTAGCAACGATCTTCTGTGCTTCTTCCTTCGCCTTATCTTTTGCTTCTTCGATGATCGTTTCTTTTGCTTCTTTAGCTTCCTTCAGGATCTTTGCTCTTTCTTCGCGAGCTTCTATCAAAAGTTGCTCGTTTTCAGCTTTAAGATTCGCCATTTCTTCACGAGCACGCTTCGCTTCGTCCAATGAGCTTTGAATATCATCTTCACGCTGCTTAAGCGCATTCTGAATAGGGCGGAAGGCCATTCTACCAAGGATGATCCACACCAAAAGGAAAACAACAGTTGTCCATAGAATCAAACCCGGATCAGGGCGAATAACAGAAAAGTCGGCCAGAAACAAAACCTCCATCATGGCTATCTTAATTTATTGCTTATATAAATTGATAATGTTCTTTTTTAGAGTCTGGACCAGCAACCAACCGTTACTCGCCCAGACTTTTGCGTCAAGCCCTCGAAAGGACTTTGTCTTTTGTGTCCGTATTAGTTAGACAACAATCCTACTACGATCGCGAAAAGCGCCGCACCCTCTACAAGAGCTGCTGTAAGAATCATGTTGTTACGGATATCAGCTACTGCTTCTGGCTGGCGAGCGATAGCATCCATTGCACGGCTACCGATAATACCTACACCTAGACCAGCACCTAGTGCTGCAAGACCTGCTCCAATTGCACCCATTGTCTTTAAATTTATATGGTTTAATAATTGAATCCTTATTTATATCGTCTGGCCTTTACCAGACAAATACAACACACCTTAGTGTGCTACTTCGTGACCTTCTTCATGGTGGTGTTCTTCAACTGCTGCTCCGATATAAGAAGCAGAAAGAATAGCGAAGATGAATGCCTGCAAGAAGGCAACCAACAACTCGATCAGGTTCATGAAGGCTGTAAATAATCCACCTACAATACCACCTGCAACTGCTCCACCTACATTTTCACCGTTTTCACCAAACAAGAAGATCAAACCGATCAACGACAAGATAATAATGTGACCCGCAGAGATATTCGCAAACAAACGAATCATTAATGAGAATGGCTTAATGAACAAACCAAGAATCTCTACTGGTGTCAAAATAATTTTTACCCAAGCTGGAATCCCTGGCATCCAGAAGATGTGCTCCCAGTAGTGTCCATTACCGTTCAGGTTAGTTACCAACATTGTGAAGATAGCCAACACCATTGTTACGGCGAGGTTACCTGTTACGTTTGCACTACCTGGGAAGAAAGGAATCAAACCAAGTAGGTTACAAAACAAAATGAAGAAGAACAAAGTCATAATGAATGGCTGGAAACGCTCATACTTGTGCTCGCCAATCATCGGAACAGTTACTTCGTCACGAATAAATACAAAGAATGGCTCCATGAATGACTGAACGCCAGATGGTGCCTTCCCTTCGTTTTTCTTATATCCTTTAGCTACAGCTCTGAACAAGAAGATCAATAAGATCGCTGCCAATAGCATTGTAGCAACATTCTTCGTAATAGAGAAATCATAAAAAGAAGTAATACCACCTCCCAAAACGCCACCATCAATAGTAGATGGTTTGTCTAGTTTGTATTCTTTACCGTCAACGATTGCATAGTAAACTTCTTTTTCAACACCCGTCTCTTCTACTGTTACTGTTTTGGAGATGATTTCATCCAAGTGGATGTAGTCACCATGCCCTTCTCCGTGGCCCTCGCTGCCATGATTGTGGTTTTCACCACCATGATCGTGATCAGCATGGTCATCATGTGTGTGTGCATGATTAGCATAATAAGCCGGATCAGCAATGCGATTTACACGGCCGTGGTTCAACACATAACCATCTACAACGGCGTGGCCGTGATGAAATGCACTCGACCAGAAGATCGACCAGCCATGCTCAGGAGCATAAAGAAAACATGGAAGTGGAATGTGGGTATCATACCATACATGAAACTCGTTGGCATCACCAATGTGTTCCATTACCGTACTTACCGGATCATATCCACCTTCTTTGTCTTTTGCGAAAGCAGCATTAGAGCTGAGTAGCAATAAAGCAAAAACGCCCAGTATGGAGAGAAATTTAGTGGTCACTTTCACAACATCCTGTTTTTACGTCTCTTAGTGAAACGGGTTCTTTTAAATCGGTGCAAAGGTAAACACTCTCTGCTTTTAAAAAAAAGAACCTTTAGACTTTTTTACAATTATGTGAACATTTTTGATCGACTGAAAGACAGTGAGTTATGAAGGCTATCTTTGAAAGGGCTTTCTTGTGAAGATTTTAGCAACAATTGTTTTACAAAATGAATTACCAGCAGAATATAAATTTGAATTCACGAATGTACTTGCAACATAATAAATAGCTCGCTTTCAAGCAGAAGTAGACCTATAAAACCACCAAAAGCCATAAAAATTTGTCCATAATTTAGCTTTCTATCTATTCACCACTATATACAGTTTTAAAAAAGTCATATATTGTAGGCCATCGGGCAATTCTTTTTGTGCCTACCAATGACCTACCGACCACTAAATCAATCAAGCTTATTACATTTTCATGCTTGTACCTAAAAAGGTTTTCCTTTGAGGTACAGATTATTACCCTATTTCAAACACACACCATTACACCTATTCAGATGCATGTCGCATTTGGAAAAAATAAAGACTGGCAGGTACTTCAGGGTACCTCCTCTTTATTTCTTTTTGTCATCCAACGCTTCTATTTCGGGATCAACAAACGAATCGACCAATAAATGTTGTCTGGCAAAATTACACCAACTACAACTTGACTCGCCACATCCTTCGTAAAAATGATGTTGCTGAATATGCGCATAGGTTTCCTTAATCAAGGAACGTACCAATCGTGCATCTTTCTCTCTCAATTCAATTACAGCTCTCGGAAATTCGCCCTTGGCATCAGGCTCCAGATAAGCAATATGGCCAGTCGTCACCGTTTTTCCGGTCGGTTCACTTGCTTCGTACAAAATTTTATAAAACAGCAATTGGCGCCAATAATTACCACCGTGTGGCGTAGTTTTTCCGGGTTTGCGCGTTTTTCGATCGCTGTGGCTTCCGGTTTTATAATCGACTATGACGACCTTCTGATCGGTATGCAATTCGAGTTTATCAATAATTCCGGTGATGGGAACGCCATCTATTTCAACATTTCGGATTGCCAGTTCTAGCTTTACTTTTCGGTGCCAGGTGGTCAGGTTTTCCTTGTAGAAAGCAGCCAGATGCGTACGCCCCATTTCCAGCCTCCGGCGGTATTCCTTAGCGGAAAAAAAGCCCCGCTGTTTTTTCATTTCGTATTCAAAGTAGCTGATGAAATCCGGAATAGTCGGGAAGCGATATTCTTTACTGGCTTTCATTTGTTCAAACAGCCATTGCAATGCATTATGCATGGCTGTACCATAACTAGCTGCCTCACTATTGAAGCCCGGTATGCGCAGTACATTTTCATAATAGAAAGACAATGGACAACGCAGGTATTTATTCAAAGCAGATACACTCAGTACCATCCCGTCTACCAATTCCCGAATTTTATCTTTCTCCACTGCGGCTAGCTGTACATCAGCAGTTTCCTGCAAATGCAACAATTGTGCTTCTAGCAAATCTGCGTCGGCTATCGTCTTCTGCTGAGTAACTACGCCTGGCAAATTACTGAGTTCATCAACAAACTGACTCCGCAGTAGCTCCTTGCCTTTCTCGTTTTGCTCACTGTACGAAATGAACAAGTGGCTCTTCGCACGCGTCATGGCTACGTAGAAAAGACGTCGCCTTGCTTCCAGACTATCTTCTTCTCCCGAAAGCGTAACGGTATCCGGATATTTAAACCGAAACATACTATTACTGCTACGTGGTTCCCATTGATCTTTGACGGCATCCATGATAAACACATACTCAAATTCGAGTCCTTTAGCACTATGTGCGGTCAACAGTTGTACGCCTTTATCACGAATAATACTCTTTTGTACTTCCAGCGAAATCCGGTTATCGTCCATACGATCCAGAATATCCAGTAAGCGGGTAAGGTTGAGGCGAGGAGCACGAGCTGTTTCTTGTTCCACAAACTGCATAAAAGTGCGGATCACTTCTGTTTGCCAAATTCGATCTTCTGCCTCGGTTATTTGAATCAAAATTCCGGAGCGGTTAATTAGTCTTTCTATCAAATGTGGCAGACTGATATTTGCTATTGCTCCGATGAGTTGTTCCAGCATTTGGCTAAAAGCCAAATAGGCCGCTGTTTTTTGTACACCAGCTTGCTGTAGCAAAGCCGCATCTCCGATTGTTTCCCGCCATGAGGGACGTTTGCCGAAAGGCAAATGCGCCAGAAAGCGACTCAAACGGGCATTATCCGCGGGAGCTATATTCAAAAACTGAAAATGAAGTATCTGAAAGAGCAGATACTCCCCACTAAAAGGCAACTGCTGCTCCGCCTTGAGATAACGAAGCAAGGTGCGGATTTGCTGAATCAGCGGCAGATTGAGAATATTGACTTTGCGACGCGTAGTGTATGGAATGCCTTTCTTTTCGAGCAATCGAATGAGATTTTCCGCCTGACGGTGCTTCGCATAAATGACGGCAATTTCTTCCAGCGACACCCCATTTTGTTGTGCTTGTTCAATTTGTTGTAAAATCCCAACTTCCTCCTGCAAGCGGCCCGGATAAACATGTACCTGAACCGGTGTGTCTAATTTGGCGAAAGCCGGATGCTGTGCCCGCAAAGACTTTTTGAGGCCATTCCGCCCCAACTCCTTGATAATTCGCTTTTGATTGTGACCAATGAGATGAGCAGAACTATCCAGCACCACTTGGGAAGAACGATAATTATCTTCCAGCACAATCAGTTCGATGCTTGACTCATACTGATGAAAAATATCGAGCAAGTTTTTGAGTCGGGCTCCCTGAAATTCGTAGATCGACTGATCGTCATCGCCCACAATAAACAGGTTGGGGTTTTCCCAATAGCTAATCAACTGCCGAATAATCTCGTTTTGAGCACCGTTGGTGTCCTGATATTCGTCGATGAGTAAATAAAGGTATTGTTCTTGATAATTGCGCAGCAACATCGGATGCTCCCGAAAAGCCTGCAATACCCACAGTATCATATCGTCATAATCGTAACGGCCAGCCTTTTTGAGTGCTTTTTCGTACTGCGGGTACAGATCAACGGCTGCTCGAAAGCGCTTCATGCGCAATTTTTCTTCTTCGAGTTGTGCCGTTTTAGGATCGCCCTTTTTATTTTTTCCGCGGTTTACGCGATAAGTATATTCTGGTCGGGAAGGAATATCACGGAGGTATTCGTCTGTTTTCTTGTTCAGAAAATCAGGTGTCCAATCTTCCATTTTCATGCGTCGAAACAAGTCGAACAAATGTCGTTCATAAAAATACATATTGCTACGGCCCAAGCGCAGGACATGATCGACGGGAAGTGCTTCGAGTATATCTCGTATAATATCGATGCGTTCGAGATCGCTGAGGGGTTCGAGATCGTTGCGCCCAAAGTATTCGAGATTATCCTGAATGATGCTGTTGCAAAAAGAATGGAAGGTATAGATGTGTACCCGATGGGCCTCCGGCCCAATAAATTCGATCAGGCGTTTGCGCATGGCATGAACTCCAGCATCGGTAAAAGTGAGGCAGAGGATGTTCTGAGCAGCCGTATCGGTTTGAGTTAGAATTTGACCAATGCGAGCGGAGAGGATATGCGTTTTACCCGTTCCCGGGCCGGCGACGACCAGAACGGGCCCTTCGATCAATTCCACTGCTTTTTTTTGTTGTGGATTGAGTTGCTGAAGGATTTCGGTGAAAACCGCCTGCTGATTTTCGGTTGAATTTGGCATTCCGAAAAATAGAGAGATTTTTTACGAATATCGGATTATGTGTCTCAATTTATTAAAGGTAAGCCTGAATTTTGATGAAAAAACAGTCATTAACAAGATGCTTGCTAAATGCGAAGGATTAAACAAAACAAGCAGCTTACGGCAATGCATTATCAAAATGATAATAATGCACTATGATTTATTCACTTTTTTTTGAGAACAGCCATAGAATTTGCATTTTTTTTGTGTTTTCTTAATTTAATTGTAACTTACCCTCAATAAAGAACGAATACTCATAAAAAACAGGCGAATTACAACACTTAAAATGTTAGATTCGCTTTTCATAAATTCCTTACACAACAAGAAAAGATAAGCAATGATTATATTGATTTGTCACATTGTCATGCTATCAAAGAAAAGAAGGAACCAGTAATAATCTGGCTCTGACAACTTACTGATATACTAACTAAATAAACGTTCAGAAAGCCAAACACCTTCTGAACGCCCTAAAATCCTATAGTTAAAGCTGTGCTTCCTTCTCCAACAATTCCATATCACGAATGAGCAATCGCCTTCGGTTGAAGGTCAGTATATTTTTGTTTCTTAGCTCATTCAAAACCGTTGTGACGGTCTGTCGCGAAGTAGCGGTTAGGTTGGCTATTTCTTGATGAGTCATAAATTTCCGAACCAGCATTTCGTACCCTACTCGCTGCCCTTTCTTAGCAGCCAATTCTTTCACAAATTCAATAATTCTCGTTCTCGAATCTTTAAAAACCAACGATTCTAGCCGTTGTTCCATCTCCAATACTCTTGATCCCATTATTTTCATTAAAAATAGGCTCAGTGCAGTATGGTCTCGCATGAGCGATTTCATTTCATTTACCGTAAGGATACAAGTATGTGTATCTTCCATGGCGTAGGCAAAGTCGCGACGTCGGTCTTCACCAATTAGAGAAAGTTCGCCAAAAACTTCACCTGTGTTGAGGATGGCTTTGGTAATTTCTTTACCGGATTCGCTATAAGTTCCTACTTTAACTCGACCGGTAGTCAGAAAGAAAATTCGGTCTGCATGTTCTTCAGGCAAATAAATGTATTCGCCTTTTTTAAACATCTTTTGAGAATGCATGTCTAGGTCTCCGCGATCTACTTTTTTAGGACAAAAAAGTCCGGACACATCAATATTCTCCAGATACCAAAGCGACTGATTCGTACTCATTTTGTTTTGAAATTAGTGATTAAAATGATTGAAAAGTTGAGCAGATACCCATTTGTGTATACTGATTGATGGTACCTGATCGTGTTGGAAGCCTTTGAATATGCAGTCAAAATCATTTACCAACTTACTTAAAATTCAGCTGGCTCATTGATTTGTATAAAAAAGTAAACGTTTAAACATTCATCTAGTTGTTGCATACAACTTTTAAGCTGGTCAAATTGTCTCAACTGCAACAGTTTAAGATTTTGATAACGTGAGAGCCGACAAATGCTCGTTTATTCAAATATAGTGGTTGGCAAGATGATTTACCCAATCTAATAGACCTTTAATCTTCATCCGGACGCAGATCAAATCGTTTGCGAATTTCGTGTACGAGGGCATTTTCGTCTGCCATTTTTAGATATTTCTCTTTTGGTGTCAGTTGTTTTGCACGCTTGGGTGGTTCTTTGACTTTTGATTTGTCAATTTCGAGTTGAAGAGTAAGTGTAGTTTTCTTAAAAAACTGCCGGAGGTGTTCCATGAGCCCACTCTCCTGTTTGATGGTATTTTGCGCAAGCTGAGAACCTACAAGACCTGTTATCACGTCGCCTTCTACTTTTAGCTCCACTGCTTTCATGATACTCTTGACGGAGTCGGAGGTTTTTGCAGTGTATTCCGCCCAGGCTTTTTGCACATTTTCCAGGTGTACAGGTAATGCTTCTTCCACTTTATTGGCATCCTGACGGATTTCTTCCATCATGGCCATGGGATCAATCTTCTTGACCGAGAAGCTGCTCTTTTTGAATTTGGGGACTTTGGTGGTACTGACGACTTCTTCCTCAGGAATTTTTAATTCTGTAACTGGCTCCTCTTTTTTTTCCTCTACAATTTCAACCTCTGTTTCCGGCGCAGGCACCTCTTCTTTCTTTTCTACTGGTTTTGAAGCACTTACATCTGCTTGCTTTGTCGTTTCGCTTAGGTCAGCTGTTTTTTTTTCCGTGCTTGCAGGTGCCTGTACCCCAGTTTGAGCAGCTTTCACTGCCCTGTTGATATAAGTCATTTTGATGAGGCACATCTCAACATGCAAGCGTTTGTTACGTGCCATTTTGTAGTTGATATCGCAATCATTGCACAGGTCAAGTGCCGTCAGTATAAAGGAAGCCGGGCTGAGATTAGCCTGTGTGGCATAGCGTTGCTTCAGGTTATCGCTGCTTTCGAGCAATTGTATCGTTTCGGGATCTTTACAAACTAGCAAATTGCGCAGATGTTCTGCCAGACCATTGATAAACAAATCTGCATCAAATCCTTTCCGAAGAATATCATCAAATAACAACAACATCTTCGAAACATCTTCCATCAACAAGGCATCTACCACCTGAAAATAATAGTCATAATCCAGAATATTCAGGTTGGTAATTACATCTTCATAGCGAATATGCTTACCCGAAAAAGAGACAATACGGTCAAAAATAGAAAGCGAATCCCGCAGTGCGCCATCTGCTTTCTGCGCAATAATATTGAGCGCATCCGCATCCGCTTCGATTTGCTCTTCTGCACAGATATGCTCCAAATGCGCCACCATATCCTGCACCTGAATGCGCCTAAAATCAAAAATCTGACAACGAGAAAGAATAGTCGGAATGATTTTGTGTTTTTCGGTCGTAGCCAAAATAAAGATGGCATACGAAGGCGGTTCTTCCAGTGTCTTCAGGAAAGCATTGAAGGCTTGCTGCGAAAGCATGTGCACCTCATCTATGATAAACACCTTGTACTTACCCTGCTGCGGCTGAAACCGTACCTGCTCGATCAGTGCCCGAATGTGCTCCACGCTATTGTTCGAGGCTGCATCTAGCTCAGTGATATTGAAAGATGAGTTTTCGCTAAATGCCAGGCAAGAAGCACACTTGTTGCAAGGCTCAAAATCGTCGGTTGGATTTTGACAATTTAGGACTTTGGCCAAAATACGCGCACAGGTCGTTTTACCGACTCCACGTGGCCCACAAAACAAAAACGCATGCGCCAAGTGGTCATTCCGAAGCGCATTTTTTAAAGTTTGTGATACGTGTTGCTGCCCAACCACATCATCAAAGCGATTGGGGCGATACTTTCTGGCGGATACAACGAAGTTACTCATCTACACTTTTCAGGTTAAAACTCAGCAATCGACCGAAGGTCGTTTCTCTTTTCAGAACTTCAAAATTACGAAAAACAAAAGGAAGACCCGCGCTTTCGCAAATCTTCCTTTTGAATATGGAAATATTATTGATTTAACAATCTGCCATTTAGTTGATCACAATCTTTTGCGTGTAACGCTGGTTGTTTACGATCAGTTGTAGGTTGTATACGCCTTTCGGCAAATGAGCCGCACGTACATTCAGCTGTTGCGTGCCCGCTCCGAGTGCATAATTTTGCGCCCATACTTGCTGGCCTACTGTATTAAATAGTTGCAAACTTCCTTGCCCTGCCTCCGGTGCATCAATTTCAACCTGGAAATCACCAGTATTTGGGTTCGGATAAACGGCTACCTGACCGTCATAAGCTTCCAGTTCATTGGTATTTGTGACGATACCCGTTAAGAAGATATTATCCACAAAAGTATTATCACCTACGCCGTAAGGATCAAATTCTGGTGCCAAAGCATTGATCGATTCAATACAAATTTCGGCTGTACTACCGAGGTAGTTACCCAGAATAACAGTCTTCGTGCTAAAATTGGGATTCGGATTGCCGCTTGGATTATATACGGGGCCTTCTGGCTCGCCATTAATCGTCAAACGAGCAATACTAAAGGTATTAATACCAACACCTTCTACCTCTTTGTGGTATGGAGACAAGGTTTGTTTCAAATCAAAACGCAATACTCCAACGGACAGATTCGTCAGATCAGCACAGAAACATACTCGAGAGCCATATTCCTGGAAGCGTTCCGCAATGCGATCTTCCCGCTCGTATGGCCAGGTTTCGTAGGCAGCGTTATCGATGAAATTACTACCCGTCATTTGCATAGCACTCGTTTCATCATCACCTTCCCCTTCTGCAATTCGGGCTGCCGCCAAACGATTGGCTCCCATCCAGAAAGTATCCAGTCCTGCTGGGCCATAATCGAAAGTAATTGCTTCCTGTACCGTAATTGGTTGTGCATGAGTTACCATAAACTGATACAAAGTATCATTGGCACTTTCTATATCCGATGCATAGCGTGCCCAGGCATCAAACGCATATTGGCCTTTATCAGAAAAATCAAGCAATAAATTATCAAAGGTATAACTAACGGACTCCCCATAGTAAAGGACTTCTTCTGTTGTAAACGAATCCGTCACCGTCAATCCATTATCCATTTTGAAGCCCAATTCAATCATGCTATTGACAGGTAGCGAGTCACAACCCGTAAACTGCACATTCAAACGCACCGAATCAGCGCCCATCAAACAAGCAGATGCTGGATTTTCTACAGAGGATAAACGAACGTCTTCTGCTTCTGATCCTATATTCAGGATATCCATACGGATGGTATCATTATTGGTTTCTGCATCTCCTTCGAGGGCAGTCCACATCAAAATACGGTGTTCTTGCTCTGCGGCAAATGCAGTAATCGGACCAAGCGTCAAATCCAGCGTTGCTCCTGAGGTAAGTGGTTCATCCAAAATCAGGGTATCCTCTACCAAAATAGCTCCATTGATCCGGTAAGCAATAGGCAAAGCGGTACCCGCTTCGATGTCAACGGCGCAGCCGTTGTAACGTAATGTTACATCCAAGTAAGTAGTATCCGCAATTCCACATTCAAAAGCAGATAATCCACTCATATCGATTGGTTGAATATCAAAATCACGGATTGGCATTCCTACCCCCACAGCGTGCCATGCACGCGCAGTTTCTTCTACCTCCGGTGAACACAAACCAAAAATATCTTCTGCTGCCGCCAATGAACCCAGGCGAGCATCACGATATTGCGATAAGCGAACCAGATAAAACTGCAAATTGCGGAAAGCAATATCGCCAGCAACATCAATACCAAGACCATTTACTTCGTATGCTTGTTCCATGTCGTTAGTACCAGTACCACCTTCTGTCAGCAGATAAAACCAATAATTCTGCACACCACTATTGCTATGCACTCCAAAATTATCGGTTGCTGTACCAACCCAGTTTTGACCATTGTAGGTATCCGGGTCTCCTTCTGCTTTTGGGTTAGACATATCTCTGAAGGCATCCCCTGACGCCGCATGAAAATCTGCACCAATTAGCCAGTCTGTACCATTCTCTTTCGAGTAGTTTTCAACGGCTTCCCCAAAAATATCACTAAACGATTCATTCAAGGCACCCGCTTCCCGATAGTACAACAAGTTTGCAGTAGAGCGCGTGATACCGTGTGTAAACTCATGGCCCACTACATCTAGCGAAGTCAGCGCAGAGCGCGGTCCATCGCCATTTCCGAAAGTAGCCCAGCGACCATTCCAGAAAGCATTCACTACAGATACGCCATAATTAACGTAGCTAATTAGTGGCATACTGTCATTATCAACACCGATATAATTGTGCTTTTCTAGCAGATAATCAAAAGTTTGTGCGGCCCCCCAATGTGCGCTGATCGCGGCCTCAATATCCACGGAGTCATTATTTTCCCAGTAGTTATCGGCATCAATATAATCGGTTGCAAAATCAACATTGGTGGTAGTTTGCAAATCGAAAGTAAAAATACCGCCGCCACGTGTTGTTTCGCGCAAGCGGAAAGTATCCGGTGCAATCGAGTCGGTAACAATTTGTTGTTCGCCATCATACTTGGTTTGCCCCAATGCAGGAGTCGTTGTTGTGTGCATCTGGTTAATCTGCCGCAAAATTTCACCAGTTACGGCATCCACAAAAAACAACTCGTTCAGCAGTGGCTTTTGTGCTTGTACCTCGAAGGTATAAGCCAATCGAGCCGCAGAAGCATCCATCAAGAAAGTAGGATCTACTACAACCAACTTAGCTTGGGGGCGGAAGGTAGCAGAAGGATCTTTTTCGCATAATTTGAGCATTGCTTCGGCTCTTACCGATTCCCATAAGTAACTTTCTGCATCAAGCTCTTGTAAAGCAATATTAACGGCTTGTTCTGCTGTCAGGCTTGGCTCTACGGCCAAATCCAGCCCAGTCAATAGCTTACCATTTAGCAATTTGACTTGCTCACCTACGGTGTGGATGAGCAACTCTCCACCTTCAACGGGCACATTTTTATAATGTTGCTGGTAGCGATAGTGGGTAAATCCAAGATCGTCGAATTGTGTTTTATAGAGTACCAATTCGTCAGAAGTGGTCAATCCAAGATCTTTATTATGATCGCGGAGAATTGTTTCTTTCGAGATGGTTACATCTGGTTTGATGCGCATCCAATCAGTATTGCCTTCAATATAAGTCCAGGGCAAATCTGCATCGCCTGGGCCATTATCATAAGCGGAAGTAAAAAACAAGAAGCTTCCGGATAGCAAAAGGAGTAGAAGTTTTTTCATAAACGTAATCTTTAAATAGCGTTAGCTTTTCCGAAATATATCGGTTGGTAGTTCGATAGTATAATGAACTGTGAAGATAAAGGTTGAGAACAATATTTTGCGCCAAGCAACTGACACTTATAGTAATGAGGCAAAAATATCCTGTAACAAAATCGATAAAATAAGTCAGTATTTGGTTTGGGAGCCGCATAAATTACGCAAAAAGCCTAGCTATGAGAGAACGAATTCGAAAACTTATCTTCATTCTTGCTGCATTGTATGCCGGATATCAGTTTTTAATCATCATGGATACCGTCATTTTTGAACAAAAAGAAATTGCTTATAATGGTATTGCACATTTATTGAAGCCATTAGTACAATTTGCCATTGCTGCCTTTTTTATTTTGTTGACGGCTCGGCCAGCTACAAATTGAGTACTTTATAAGGCCGGTAATGATAATATTTCGGTCGCTGATCGATGCGCAAATGCAACCAAGGAACACCTAAACCTGAGGTGCTTAGCCAACGCGGGCCTTCAGGTATGGCCGCCAGAAAAGTATTTGCCGCAAGGCGCCAAAAGAAAGAAAATGCCTTGTCGCTGCTCGTTTGCACGAAAGTGCTTAAGTGTGGATAGTCTTGTGGTCCTTTTCGGGGAACGACAAGCAGGGCATCACCGCCCAGATTTGGAAAAACTTTAGCAAGCGCATCATCATCTGACTCAAAATGCTCGGCAAAGGCGGAGAAGTTGGGTTGGGCTTGCGCCAAATAAGAGCTGGGTAAAACCGTGAACTCCATATTTTGCGAAAGCAAAGCCAAGGTAGCTGGAGGTGTTTCCCAAAAATAAGCCGGAAACGGAATGCTTTGCAGGCAAGCGCGAAACGCCTGCATCAAGGTAGCATCGGTTTGTAAGGTCGACCAAAAGTAATCGATGCTGACTGCCTGGCCATTTTCATGGCAATGATAAGTCAAAGCCGTTGTTGTACCAAGGGCTGTTTTGGGGTGGAAATGCCACATTTTACTATTGCACTGTGAGATAAAAAAATTATTCTAAAGTCCTCCTTCCAATTGTATAACAATAGACAGCAGATGGAATAT
>JALEHC010000306.1 GCA_022763215.1 Saprospiraceae bacterium | reverse complement strand
TAACTTCTGTGTAGGTGGTGGCAGTGGCCCAAGCTGCGATGATGGAATACAGAATGGCGATGAAACGGGCGTCGATTGTGGGGGCTCTTGCCCAAATGCATGTCCAACATGTAATGATGGTATTCAAAATCAGGGCGAAACCGGTGTAGACTGTGGTGGACCTTGTGCGCCTTGCCCGACTTGCGACGATGGCATTCAAAATGGTGACGAAACAGGTGTCGATTGTGGGGGCTCTTGCCCAAATGCTTGCCCAACTTGTGATGATGGTATTCAGAATGGTGACGAGACCGGCATCGATTGCGGGGGCTCTTGCCCAAATGCCTGCCCAACTTGTGATGATGGCATTCAAAATCAAGGTGAAACCGGTGTAGACTGTGGTGGACCTTGTGCGCCTTGCTCAAGCTGTACGGGTACAGAAGTAACTATTTCCATTACATTAGACAATTATCCAAGTGAAACCAGTTGGACGCTTACGGATGCAGGTGGAGCAGTAGTTGCATCTGGTGGTACCTATGGTGCTCAACCAAATGGCTCAACAGTTACCGAAACAGTATGTCTGGATGACGGATGTTATGATTTCCAGATCAATGATTCCTATGGCGATGGCATTTGCTGTGCTTATGGTAGTGGCTCTTATGCGGTGACAGATGATAGCGGAAATACATTAGCGTCTGGAGGTGCATTTGGTAGCTCTGAAACGACTAATTTCTGTTTGGGTGGCGGTAGTGGCCCTACTTGTAACGATGGCATACAAAATGGCGATGAAACCGGAATTGATTGTGGTGGTAGTATTTGTCCTCCATGTAGTGGTGGTTGTACTTATACCACTATTGACTTCAATGATTTTGAAGGCGGCCTTGGTATTTGGAATGATGGAGGCTCCGATTGCCGTAGAAGTGCCAATGACGCTTCTTATGCATTGGGTACCTACTGTGTTCGCTTACGCGACAATACGTCTACTTCTGTTATGACTACAGATAATCTTAACTTATCAGCATACGATGAAATTACAGTTGACTTTTCTTACTATCCAAGAAGTATGGATAATAGCAATGAAGATTTCTGGTTGCAGATTAGTACAGATGGTGGTAGCAACTATACCATTGTAGAAGAATGGAATCGCAATGATGAATTCCAGAACAATCAGCGTTATTATGATGCGGTAGTGATCTCAGGTCCATTTAGTAGTAATACCCGTTTGCGTTTCCGTTGCGATGCATCTGGAAATCAGGATTGGGTATATATAGACGAAGTGCTGATTACAGGTTGCTCTAATGCAGCTAGACAAAGTGCACCAACGATTGCTCCGGCAGTAGAAGAAAAGATTTTAGCGAAAGCGGAAATTTCGAAAGTGAACTTATTCCCTAACCCAACTCATAATGATTTGAATGTTGAATTCAGTAGCAATGCTGATATAGAAGTTCAGATGTTTATTACAGACATGAACGGAAAGATGGTTCAGCAAAATCAAATGGAAGTGGTGAAAGGAACGCAGCAAGTAAATCTCCAAACCGCACAACTAAGTCAAGGAGTTTATATCTTGCATATTATTTCTAAAGAGGAAAGAATTGCCAAGAAGTTTATTGTACTTGGTAATTAATTATAGCGTAGAAAAGTATGAAAAAAACGAGGGCGGTGCAAAATTGCACCGCCTTTTTGATTTTGTAGGCTTAGAGTATATGGGTTCTGGATATTTTATCCTTGATTAATGGCCGCAATGATTGCGCAGCATCAAATAATAAAGCTTCATTTGTCGGAAATGGAACTGGTCGATTTCCTATTCTTCGCTTTGTTTGTTTGCTAAGTGCTCTGCGATCGCCATCAAAAGTGGCGGCGTAGTTTTCAAAAATGGCATCTGCTGCTAGATTTTCACGCTTCATTAGACGACCATTTTGGGCATCATAAAATTCCAATCGTCCAGTTACGTTTGCGGCTTTTTGCTGGTACGTCTCCAAAATAAATGCCTGTACCTTTACATACCGCTCTACTTTGATATCATTGCCCAAAGTATCCTTCATGACATTACCGTTTTGATCAAGTACGTAGTCAAAGCCATCTTGGATTTCCTTTTCTTCTCGGTATTCGCGTTCTTTTACGACAGAAGGCGTTACTTCAATATTCGTAATTTTCATAACTACTTCGTAATCAAAGTCAATTGCAGCATTATTTTTAAGGTGGAATACTTTCCAATGGTCATCCAGATCGCTAATGTCCAGGCTCAGAATAGCTTGTTCAAAAGCAGATGGTAGCACCACGGGAGCTTCATTCCGCATTCGGAACAAAATATGTATTGTACCCAGGTCATGTGCTTTACGCTTCAATTGGTCTTTGTCTTTAAAAGAACGATAGTAGCGTTCAACATTCACAAATTGGTCGTAAGCACGGCGAGCTGCTACCTTGTCGCCAGTTTCTGCTTGGCGCAAAAACTCGATTCCTTTTGCATAGTAATGTTCTGCAGATTTTCTTTTTGATTCGACCATTAACTGATCTGTACGAACAAAGCGGAAATTAGCCTGCACACCATCTTCATCAACCAGTGGCAATAAAGGCTCAATCAGTTGTTGACGACGATTAATTTTTTGGTAAATGTTGTGAATTTTTGGCCAGTTGTCTGGGCGATTTTCTCTTTTTAAAATTTCGACCTGACGCATATCACGAGCTGTGATCTTTTGAAATGCCAGTTCAAGGCCCATGACATGTTCTGCTTTTTTCTTTTTTTTGCCAGCTAATTTTTTTACGGCCACTTCTATGGCGCGGTCATACTGTCCTTCCTCGACTAAATCTTTCACAGAAGTACAGCTAAAAAGAAGGCTAAAAGCGAATAGTAAAGTTGTTACATAAATTGTTTTTGTAATCATTGGTTGAAGTTTTTCGTCGGGTTTAGAAATGGGGTTGTTTCATATTGTTAATACAATAATACCAATGATTTGCAGTGGAGGTCACTAAAAAAGGGTTAAGACCAAATAGTATTTGGTTAAAAAGTATGAAATAATATTAATGAATTGTCAAAATAGTAGGCAGCGAATACTAAGTAAGAAGAGTTTAAAGGGAAAGAACTTGTTTGAAAAGACTCAAAATATAGGCTGTGGACCTTCTTGTTGACAGTTTTTTCTTCCTGAAAAACCAGTAGCCGCGCTTTGATGACCCGCCCAAAGCGCGGCTTTCTTTTTTGTTAAGCATTTTCTTCCCAGATCATCGCTAGATGAATCAGCGTTTCTACGGCTTTTTCCATGTCTTGTACAGATACCCATTCTTCACGCGAATGAAATGCATGCTCTCCGGCAAAAATATTGGGACAAGGCAATCCCATAAAAGACAAACGAGAGCCATCGGTACCGCCACGAATGCTTCTGTGCAAAGGTTCGATGCCTGCCCTTTTTAGTGCTTCCAGCGCATATTTTGAAACCTGAGGATGTTGATCAATGATTTCTTTCATATTGCGGTATTGCTCCGTAACCGTGAAAGTTGCTCTAGAATTCGGATAATTTTTCATGGTTTCATCCATGATATTTTTTAGAAATGCCTCGTGTTCTTTAAGCTTTTCAGTAGTAAAATCACGGATAATAAATACAATTTTGGCCGATTCAGCAGCACCTGTCATGGTAACTGGGTGAATAAATCCTTCCTTAGCCTCCGTCGTTTCTGGTGATAAACGATCTTTTGGTAATGCCGCAACCAAGTCACTTGCAATTTTGAGGGCACTTTCAAGTTTGCCTTTAGCAAAGCCCGGATGAATGCTCACGCCCTGAATATCGATGGTTACCATATCGGCAGAAAAGGTTTCATCTTCGAAAGAACCTCGTTTTTCACCGTCTACCGTATACCCAAAATCTGCTCCTAGTTTTTTAATATCTACATAATCTACGCCTCTACCAATTTCTTCATCAGGAGTAAACAAGATGCGGATTTTACCATGTTTTACATCCGAATTGGTCATAAAATAGTAAGCCATATCCATGATCTCGGCTACACCGGCTTTATTATCTGCACCAAGCAAAGTTGTACCACTTGCTGTGACAATATCATTCCCCATCTGCCCCTTTAAGTCGGGATGATCTTCCAGTCGAATAACGGTTTCGGTATCGTCCGGTAAAATCATATCGGAGCCATCATAATTGCGATGAATGATTGGTTTTACATCTTTGCCACTACAATCTGGAGAAGTATCCATATGTGAGCAAAAGCAAATGACAGGGACTTTCTTTTCGGTCGTAGCCGGAATAGTTGCGTATACATACCCATAGTGATCCAGTTCTGCATCTTTGATGCCCATTTCATGGAGTTCTTCTACCAGTACTTTGGCCAGATTCTTTTGTTTTTCGGTGGAGGGAAACGTTTTTGAGTTTGGATCAGATTCTGTATCAATGGTTACGTATTTGAGAAATCGATCCAAAACGGTATGGTGAATATCTAAAGGCATAATGTTGGTTTTATTTGCGCTAAATATAAGCAGTTAGGAGAATTTTTTAGGTACAAAGTGGATTTATATCAGTGATGACAAAAGGATATTTGGTTTTGTTTTCATGGACAGGAAAAGAATTTCATTTTAAAACCTGACAGACTTGAGCTTGATTTTGATTAGAAGCTTACTTTGTTTAAAGCTGAATTTCCAAGAAAGAAAATTTCGTCTGAGTATAAGCATATAATAAAAGAGGAACATCAATTAAGACATTCCTCTTCATATTTTGCGAAAGCAAATAGGCCCTAAGAGCCCGATGCTATTCTTATCTCATAAACATTAATTCACGGTACTTAACCAATGGCCATTCGGTATCATCCACCAAATACTCTAATTGATCAGCATGGTCACGGATTTCATCCATTACTGGCTTAACTTCCGTCGCATAGGCTTTGGCCTGTTTTTCCGCATGCTCGTGGCTATCAGCAGCTTCAATGGCAGCATAGATTTTATCTACACCCTTTTTCACCCCATTGATATGCATGGAAATTCCGGTCAGAATTTCTTTTTGTGCCTCAAAACTACTTTCATCCATACCCGCCTCTTTCAAAGTCTTGACATTTTCCGCAAGGATAGTCTGATACTTCACGGCAGCAGGAATGATATGATTGAGCACTAATTCGCTAATCGTACGCGATTCGATCTGTAATTTCAGGATATAGTTTTCGCACATTACTTCGTAGTGTGCATCCAACTCCTTCTCCGTGAACACCCCACTTTCCAAAAATAGATCTTTAGAAGATTTGGACACATACGCATCCAATGCATCTGGTGTATTTGGTGTGTTTCCAAGGCCACGCTTAGCTGCTTCGTCGCGCCATTCGTCGCTATAACCATCACCTTCAAAGCGAATTGCTTTGGA
The DNA here is from genome assembly GCA_022763215.1 of Saprospiraceae bacterium. Lineage (GTDB taxonomy): Bacteria > Bacteroidota > Bacteroidia > Chitinophagales > Saprospiraceae > JALEHC01. The sequence goes on along the minus strand of JALEHC010000306.1, from coordinate 1,649 downwards.
CTCGATTACATACTTACGAATCACTTCGAAAATAGCATCTTCCTGTGATTTACCTCCATTTTTCAAACCTTCTACTTCCTCGTAAAAGTCTTTGAGTTGTTTACCAACAATAGTATTCATAATAGTCATCGGAGCAGCACAGTTCATGGTGGAACCTACCATTCTGATTTCGAACTTATTACCTGTAAAAGCAAACGGTGAGGTACGGTTTCGATCTGTATTATCGAGCTCAAGGTTTGGAATTTTGCTAAGCAAGTCCAATATATCTTTTACCCCACTAATACCTTGGTCTTCCCCTTTTTCGATATCATCCAGCACTTTGGTCAAGGTATCACCAATAAATACAGAGATAATCGCTGGAGGTGCTTCATTTGCCCCAAGGCGGTGGTCATTAGATGCAGAAGCCACGCTAGCACGTAACAGGTCTGCATGCTTATAAACGGCCTGGATAGTCGCCACGAAGAAAGTCAAGAAGCGCAGGTTCATGCCTGGCTTTTTGCCTGGTGACAACAAGTTTTTGCCTGTATTGGTCGCCATGGACCAGTTGTTGTGTTTACCCGAACCATTCACACCAGCAAACGGCTTTTCGTGCAACAACACCCGCAGTTTGTGACGAGCAGCCACGCGATCCATCAAGTCCATCAGAAGCTGATTGTGATCTACCGCAAGGTTAGTTTCCTCAAACATAGGTGCCAACTCGTACTGTCCAGGCCCCACCTCATTGTGACGCGTACGAACCGGGATGCCCAGTTTATGGCATTCTGTTTCCAAGTCGCGCATATATGCGAAAACACGTTCAGGGATAGAACCAAAGTAGTGATCGTCTAATTGCTGGCCTTTCGGCGAATGCTTACCAAGCAAGGTACGGCCCGTCAAAACGAGGTCAGGACGTGCGTTGAACAGTGCTTCGTCAACCAAGAAGTATTCTTGCTCCCAGCCAAGGGTTGTTTTTACATGTGTAACTGCCGGATCAAAGTACTGGCAAACGGGTACTGCAGCCTCTTCGATATAAGCCTGCGACTTAAGCAGTGGCAATTTGTAATCAAGAGATTCACCACCATAGGTTACGAAGATGGTTGGAATACAAAGCGTGCGCCCCTCTCCTACTTCAAAAATAAAGGCAGCTGATGAAGGGTCCCATGCCGTGTAACCACGTGCCTCGAAAGTGGAGCGAAGACCACCACCTGGGAAACTAGAACCATCTGGCTCTTGCTGAACCAGTGTATCGCCATCAAATTCTTCGAGTACTTGTCCGTCAGGTGTCAGGGTAAAGAATGAATCGTGCTTTTCAGCCGTACGCCCAGTCAAAGGCTGGAACCAGTGCGTATAGTGCGTTGCTCCCATTTCCATAGCCCAGCGCTTCATACCATCAGCTACGACATCGGCTTGTTCGCGGGAAAGTTTTTGGCCGGTTGAAATAGCTTCTTTTACTTCGGTGTAAGCTTTGGGAGTTAGGTATTTTTGCATGGCTTTGTCGTTGAAGACATTACAGCCAAAAAATTCTGAGATTTTAGAATCCGGAATTTCTACATATTCCAAGTCATAATTGGAACGATTGATAATGGTGTCGAGTGCACCAAATCTGGAAATACTCATAAAGTATAGACCTTTTAGGTTAAAAATAGAGCTGATTTGCAAATTTAATTAAT
>JALEHC010000305.1 GCA_022763215.1 Saprospiraceae bacterium | reverse complement strand
ATGCCAAATCTTGTCCAAGCCTTGCATTTGCTTGTCAGCAAATGCTACATTAAATGATCCGTTTAGCACCGACCTTTTTTACCAAGTCGGGTAATCCATACATTTTGGTCTGGCAGATTTGATCTTTATGTAAATATTAGATTCTATAGTTTTCTTTTTGCTAAGGTGGAAAAGGGAGCGGATCTTCCTGCTTCTTTCCTTGGAATCCGCTCCTTAATTGCCACATTATAATCTATTCTTTATCAATGATCACCTGTTGGCTCCAAATAGCCGAGGGTGTTGAAATTCTTATTAAGTATACTCCGGATGGATATTCATAGACCGGAATATGATATTGTCTGATATCTGATTGAAGACTTCTCTTTTCTAGCGTTTGCCCGTTTGCACTCATCAATTCGATGCGGCCTTCCGGCAAATCAGAATCAAGTAGAAGTATATGTACCTGCTCATTTGCAGGATTCGGAAATACTTTAATAGTTGTTTCAGAAGGATTAATAATAGCGGAGACAATTTCGGAATAAGAATAGCGGTCGTCATAATCGACCTGTCTGATTCTATAATAATACCGAATACTTGGTAGGACTTCTTTATCACTCAAACTGTATTGAGCGCCATTTGTTCCCTTGGCAGATACCCACGCTATATTTTTCCAATCTGAAGCGTTGGTACTTTTCTCTATTTCAAAACCTGCATTGTTTATTTCGGTCGCTGTAGACCATTGAATATCAATTGATTCTTCTTGTGAAATAGCATCTACGCTTAACCATTCAACTGGCAATGCAGCACTATTAAACAAAATGGTTCCGATGGCTCCAACATCTCCACAATCTGTGATTCCAGAGATGGTCTCCGTAGCACAAGCCTCGTTCGTTACACTTTCGAGATCAAGCAACTGAAAATCGTCGAGCCGCCATCCAAAAGGTAAAGCTTGATTAGGCCCTGAATACGAATCATTGGAACTATCTGTGGCAAAGCGGAACCGAATTTGGGTAGAACCACTAAGACCTGTCAAATCGATGATCGTATTAAAATAACCACTACTAATACCAGTGAAAGCGCGTCGACCATCGAGTGTTGTAGTGGGTATACCAATAGGTAATCGACCAGTAATACCACCATTGTAAGCGTTTTTACGGATTCTGTCACTCAAATCCTGCCATTCGCCCCCCTGATTAATTTCTATGACGCCACCGTCGTACCCTGATTCCGTATCGAGGTTTTGCCAAAAACTCAGATGATTATTTTTAGTTCCATCCAAATCCAGAGTGAGCACTAAGGAACCATCTGTTGGAAGCGGGTAGCCTGCGTGTTCAAAAAAACGGTCTCCGCTCCGAGCTCCGGTTGCATCATTATCAGCATGTTGCCATAGACCAACCATAATGAATTCAAGCGCAGTGGATTCTAGATCATTTTCCTGTAATACTTCTGTACCGTTCAAGCCTGTGGCTGTTGTTGCTGTAAACCCAAGCGTTCGAGTGCTATTTGGGGCAAGCCCACCAAGGCTCCAGCTAATTGTATTTCCTTGCTGAACACCACCACCGGTAATTTCGGTAACAGATAGTTTAGAAGAGATGTCATCTGTTAATTGAACATTTGAAAGTGTACTGGATGAGTTATTGTGTACATTTATCTCATAGACGACATGCTCTCCTAATTCTATTTCTTCTTGGTCTACTGTTTTTTCTACAAATAAGGTAGGCATATCGAAAGCCTCCTGCCCTCCTGGCTCTGCACTAAAACCCAGGCCGCGTTTGGCGAAAGCCGCCCAGATCAAGTCAGAGTTGGCTCCTGAATACAGTGCAGTATCCGCTGAAAGAATAGCATCCCGCATTTGTAAAAAATTAAGCGTAGAACCGTTGCAAGGTGTCATCTTGATACCTTCAATGACCAATTTCATGGCACGAATATTCCCGGCATTACTTGAAACTTCATAAATGTTTGGCTCAAAGCCGTGTTCATTAATCAGATTCCATGTCATTTCCCAGAGCATGGTGCACCAAGCAAATCCAACTCCATGCGGTACTGCCAAATTAGATACATCACCATAAGTATAAGGATTGATAGCAAAGCTTGTAGAATATGCTGTTGGGCGTAAGCCACAAGTTTCGCTAGTGCTGCTGTTTGCACAATTAGACAAACCATCATTTCTGAGATAATTTCCGATGCCACGAATACCTTCTCCGATTACGAATTCTTCGAGTGTATCATCGCCATCGATATCCTGCATAGTCAGAAGTAAGCCAAAGAAATCACTCCAGCCTTCATCGCCATGCTCTGTACCACCAAAGCAGGAAATCGTGTTTCCTCCTCCGAGCAAGCGCCCGGTTACACCATGGCCATATTCATGAACCACTACCAAGTTATCGAATGATCCATCAATAATTTTATCGGGCATGGCGGTATTCCATAAATGTACTCGCATGTAAGGCTCGTCACCTTCTGCTGAACGGGTAAAAGCAGCCTGATTGATGTCTGTACCATCTTGTACGCCTGCCAGTACGGCATCATCTCCAAGGCCAGCCCCAGTTACATTATCTGTTTGAAAATTACCAGCAGCTTCATTAAAACCATACTGGTAAAAAACATCATGGCAGATATTATTCCAGACAAATAAGTTGGTTATGGCATCCTCCAAAAAAGCCGTTCCCAAAATGGCATCCAGTGAATTTGAATAATCAAATTCAAGATTAGCAGGTTGTGGAACATTGCCTGCCAAATAAGTACCTAATAGAAAATCTCTGGTAATTGGCACAGGTATTGGGCTTCCCAATATTGGTCGGCCTGTCGGCAAATAAACAGCGAAGACATTGTTGCCTCGGGTATAAGCATAAGAGTCAGATTGATCCGTATGCCAACCGCTAGGCGATGCAACTTGATCAATAATTGTATTTCCGGATTTCAAAGAACGCGTGCCAAACAAAGGCGATTCGATGGGATAATGAAAAGCATTATAAGCACCATCGAAATTGAGTGGCGGTTGGGAAAAAGAGGTCAGATCTTCTCTTGCTCTCTCGTGTGAGCAACTATTTACCGTATGGCTAGAAGATCTTTCCCCAAAATCACATTTTACCAGTAGATTTTCCCGTAAAAGCTCTTTTCCAGTTTGAGCATCCAAAAGAAGCACCCAAGCATCATTAGTTGTTACAGGATGCACCTGTAATTCCCAAGCCAAGCGCAATTGCTGGTTATGGTCGGGCACATAAAGGAGCCGAACTGGAATTTCTCTTTTAGAAAAACTTTCATTTTCAAACATTTGCTCGCCCGTCTTTCTGGTGAGCATTTTGTTTATATCAATCTCTAAGTGGGCAGCTGCATAGTGCAGCGCCTGTAATTCTTCAATATTGGGTTGTGGCTGACCGATACTTTTTAGATTTGGGAAAAAGCCAATACTATGATGTATAACTTCTCCACTATCTGAAAGATGTATGCCAGCTCTTGCTGTTCTTATTGGTAGTTGATGTGCAAATTGCTGTAGGTAATAATGATGAATTCCGCTAAGCGTACTTTCGTGATAATCCACGATTCGAACGTCTTTTAGGTCTTCATCTTCCAAATTTAATTGGCTTGTTCGGCTTTGAATAAAAGACAATACCTTTTGTTCGTGAGGCTGGGCTGCTACCACAACAACACAAAAAGAAAATAATAGGCACAGGAATTTTTCTTTAAATAACATGGCATCTAATTAAAACCCTTCATTTCTTGTAGGTCTTTATACCTTCTAGTTAAATTACTTCCCGCTAACAAACTTCAATTGTCCATAATTTCGATCCGTTACTTAGGAATCAGACAATTTCCATCTAGCCTAATATTATGTACGGGGCAAAAGGAGGATGCGGATGTCATTTCACCCGCATCCTTCAAAAAAAGTTTACTTTCCAGATTATTTCTACCTGCTTTATTTACTTGTCATTTCAAAGATGCAGGAATAATACCCAGAAATAGGTCTTATCTGATATTGAAAAAAGTATGCGGAAAAAAATGAAGGGAACACAAAACAAGAGTTGCCAGCCAAGCTGACAACTCTCTAAAATAACTCTTATAACTTATTGTTTTACAAACAACTGCGTAGTTAAAACAGCTCCTTGCTCTAAGCGGACTGTCAAGCTGTACGTTCCTGTAGGAAGAGAACGCACGTCCAGTTCTTGTTGCTGATTACCAGCTCTGTATATTATTTGCTGTAGCAACTGCCCATTCATTTGGCGAATTTCAATGTTTGCATCCATTTCCAGCGGCTCATTTAGCGAAAGCTGCAACACATCTGTAGTTGGATTCGGGAAAGCGGTTATCTGTACCTGTCCGTCAATCGTCGTATTAGGGGCACCTTCTAAGAAAAACAAAGAGCCAAGTCCCCCCAAGAAATGCTGCAAGAAATTGATTTCTCCAGAGCTAATACCAGGATTCAGGCTCGTCCATAAGAAGTCGATGTATAATAAACCTGTACCCACGAGTTGCAATGAATTTTGTGGGCTAGACTGCGCTCCAATATATTGTGCCAACATTCCGGAAGCTGGTCCATCAGCCGCAGTCATTAAATTGAGGAGAAAATCAGTCGTTCCGTAAGCCAGAAACTGCACCACCTCTCCGTTTGGACGAATGAAAGCGACACCACCACCGTCGCCGGTCTGGTCAATTTCATACCAAATGGCACCATAGCCATTTTGTTTATTTGGAATGACACCATCGCTGATGTACTCAATATATTCAAGCGTGCCGTCGGCAGCATATACTGCAATCTGGTGTCCCCCCATATCTTCTCCGGCTAAACCGACAATCTCTAAGCCTCTGTTGACAGGATCGTCAGCGAGATAAGAAATTTCGTTAATAAATGTGGAAACAGATTGAGCAGGAAGGTTAAACATTGCAACGCAAAAAGCGGCAACCAAGGCGTAATTTTTGATCATGGCAAATAAAATTTGATAATAATAATTAAGTAATAGTGGGGACTATTAAATAAAGCAGGTAAGACAGAAATCTTGTTTGTAATCGGAAAGTGCTATAAATATATGGTTATTTTTTTTCTTTTTCAAGCGGGATTTCCATTTTGAAATAATTAACCATATCTAACAATAATTTTCTCGTTGAAGCCTGGCTTGATTTATTATTGGTCTCTTCGACCACTCGGCCTAACTTTTTTAAATACTGTGAGCGGCCAGATTCCAACCATTTTGAAGCATAATAAAAACCATGTAGCGGAATGTCATTTTCAGGATTAACGACTTTCCCTTTAGTTGATTTTTTGTATCGACGATAATTTCGCTCTACGCCTTCATAATCTTTCAAGCAAAAGTATCCCATGATCAGCGTGATATATACTGAATCAATGGAAGAGTGAAAAGCGACCTGTTGAAAAAACAACAACAATTGCTCAAGGGTATCCACCGACTGCTTGATGCTTTCTTCATCACCTAATAATAGCAAGCCTGCATAGACAGAGCTGATATTGATATACCGAACTACAAATTTTTCTTTCAAAAGTGGGTTCTTGAGGATATTCTGGCAACGATTCCGCAAAAACTTAATCTGTACCTGTACTTCTTCAGGCATCAACTCCATGTGGTTTTCACGATAACTATTAAAATAATTGGTAACATAATAGCTCGTTTGAATACCAATGGCATTAAACTCAGGCAAGTTAATCAGGCTATTCCAAAACAAATCATCTTCGCTGTCTTCGATAATTTTGGAACACTCGTCCAAGACGCTTTCGATATCTAGTTGTCGGACCGAATAATTGAGTTTCAGGAAAGACAACTTTGGCCGAATATTATGAAGAAAAGGGAAAATGACATAGTCGTTTTTCTGAAGTTCTTCTTCAATTTCTTTGAGTTCGGTAAATACTTCGAGGGTATAAAAATGTGGACTTCGATGATTGTAATAAACATAGCATGTTTGCAATCGGCTGATCATACGTACAATGAAGCTCTCACTTTCGTGAAATGCAGAAAGAAAGCTCAAATGCTCTTCTAGTTTCCCGGCTTCTTCCTTGCCCCGCACCTTCAGGTGTTGACTAATAAAGTGATTGAGGTCATTAATGGCTTTTTGATACCCCAATAATTCATGGATTCTTTCGTAATACTTCATAGCCGACTTATGAGATTCCAGTCGGCTTTCTTTTTGCGCAAGCAAGCTACAGACCTTTTCCTCGGAGTAATAGTCCTGCACCTTTTCAGTTACATCTTTGAGGATTTCAGCTAGTTGTATGGCTTTATTGAGTTCTCCAGAATTGATCAGATGCTGAATACGGGTGAGGTTATGCTGCAAATAATCCGGATAATTTCTGGAAAGAAAGCTGGTAAGTTTAAAGGTATGATGTGCTAATTGGAAGAACTTCTTCATGTCGCGCTCTCCGTCAGGTGCATCGCCATAAACAGCTCGGAAAAGCTTTTCAGAATCCTGCTCCTGCTCAAAGTCACGATCGATTACATCAATCAATGCCAATGGATAATAGGAACGAATGCTGAGGTTTTTTACATACTCGCGATAAATATCAAAATGGAAATCATCCATTAATTTGATCACCTTCTCAATTAACAGCATCTGTATTATTTCTTGATTGCAAGCCTATTGATCTACGGATGATAAGAATTGCTCTTACCGGACACACACACAAGATACAATTTCTGCTTCATTTTTCACTTGTGGCCTAACAAAGCGCACATCGACTTATTCATTTTTTCCCCATACCGTCGACAACATCAGATAACAATCCTTTTGCCCGCTTTATGCAATAACTTTAAAATAAAAACAAGGGGATGAAACAGCCAAACGATACCAGACGTCCGAAAAAAACTTTTTACAAAACTATTTTCTTTTCAAAATCATACAGGGTAAAGGCGCCAAAGCCACTACCACCCTGACACACACCTGAAAAAACTTTATGATGTTAAGCTTATTTAATTTCCCCCATAACCTCAAAAAACTGATGGAAGAAGAACAACTCGAAAAACTCGCTAACTTTTCGGTTGGTGAATGGAGTTGTTATCTCGAGCAGGAACATGGCATGTCTGCCAATGAACTAGCGGAAAAGTTAGACATTCCGGTATCGCATTTGCGGAAGCTGAAGCAAAACAACAACCTGCCCGATACAATTATGCTGGCCAAACTACTTGGATTTATTTCTGAGTAAGCTATGCAAAAACCGGACAATTCGATCGATCTATTGAGTCTCGAACTTTGCTTTTTTTAGAAAAAATGTAGAAGCTCGTTCATGATTCAATAGATTTTTTTGAAGTTGTAAGCTGTTTTTTGCTACGGCATTGGTCGGCAATCTACAATTTTGTCCAGCTCAGTAACTCTAGCTACCAATCGTAGCAACAGGGAACAAATAACCTATGCTTTCGTTTTAGTGAAAATTATTTATAGAGATTTTACCCCAAAACCAATCTCACCAACATGTCACTAAACAAGCAAAATATGAATAAAGATAAAGTATTTGTTCTCGTTGATAATTATGAAGATTTCCACCCAATTGTACCTTATAGTGTTCATTTGGCGAAAGCCTTGAAAAATCCAGCCGTACTTTTTTCAATTATTAAAGCGGACTACACAGTCCAACCTACGGTAATCACGGGTAGCGGTGTGCCTTATCCGCCAACACTCAAAGTACAAGACTTGAAGAAGAAGGCCGAACCCTTTTTTAAGAAACTCATCTATCAAGCCAAAGCCATCTGGCCAGAAGTAAGTTATGATCTGGAGATCGGATTTCCGGAAGATAAGACCCTACAGATGATTAATGAGCGTGGTGCTCGCATGCTGGTTCTGGAAGGTAAAAGTGATTTTAGTACCATTAATGAGTGGATCGGCACCTACGAAACACGCATCGCTGAAGAATCGGATTGCCCGGCCTTGGTAGTGCCTAATGATTTTATGTGGCAGCCTGTTAATAAGATTTTGTATATGATGGATGTGAAAGATACCAAGATCAAGAATCTTCGCATTTTATCGGAAGTGGCTACGTCACTGGATGCACACGTTCAAATTGTGATGATCAGTGAAAAACCAGATGTGGCAGATATTACCCTCCAGAATTTGATTGAAACATTCCGGGATTTAATGGGGCATGATAAGCTGACGTTCCACCGAGTATATGGTAATCAGCGAGCAGCAGAGGTAGAAAGAATTGTGCAAGAAACTCGCCCAGACTGGTTGACGATTGAGCAAAAGAATAAAAATTTCTTTGAACGCCTATTTGATAATTATAATACCAAACGCTTGATTCTACAGTCTGATATTCCTGTTTTTGTATTCTAAACACCGACTCTCCACACAATTAATAAGCAATAACCAAAATAAATAAAAGACTAAGATGAAAACACGTTCAATGATTATGTATATGCTAATGGTATTGTTTGCCATGAGCAATCAAACGATTAAAGCCCAAAGTGAAACAGAACTATTTGAAAATCTATTTGAGACCCAAAATGTGGGTAATCTTCACTTATATGCCCATCAAAAACCTTTAAAATCTGGTGATTTCCTTGTTGGACAAGACATTCCCAAGGTTTTTCATGCTATGTTTCCACTTGATATTCGAGAACGCCTAATAGGTGTTGATGCGCCCAAACCCAAAGCCATCTTTTCTATTCGTGGAAATGATTTAAAAAATTTTTACATCGTGCGTGTACCTGATGAAAGAGGTGGATTTAAGCTGGACTTGTTTGAAATGGTGGGTAAAAAACTCTACTTCCGTAAAAACTTAGCGTCCTACAATTGTGATGGAAACACTTGTCGACAAGTCGACACCTGGATTATGGACGTCAACCAAGACACCCGCCTAGATCTGATTCAAAAGGTACGTCTAAGTAATAAAAGAGGTGCCAAGGAGGTCTATACCGATGTATTTTATATGCTCGATAATGGTCAGTTTCAAAGAACAGACGAAGCTGATCTTGACATGATTGATTATCAAATGAAATCTATGTAATCAAAGAACTGCCATTGTGCTCCATTGAGGCACAATGGCAGTTTTCAACTTATTAACCGCTATTAGCTTTTTATAAACTTCTTCACACCAAGTGTTCCGTTCTCTGTTACGACCTGAATGAAATAAACTCCTGGCGTATATTCATCAACCGTGATCTCAAACCTATTTGTTCCTTCTAATAATGCTTGCTGTTGCTCAAATATAACTTTCCCAAATCCATCCACTACACGGATTGATCCGCGGCTCTCCACATCGCTTTCAAATTGTAGATTCAAGATATTCCTTACTGGATTAGGGCTTACCATTAGTTGGTAATCCGCAATAGTTGTGTTGGATAACTGCATGTTCAGGTTTTGCAGCGTAGTTTCCAAGTTGCCAACTGTAAATCCACTCAAATTCGACAGACCAGAGAAAGTGGCTGCGAATGTATGATTCATACCATAACTTCCTCTATTGGTGCTGCTACTCATGGCACTCATTTCATTAGCCGGACTTGCTGTACCCTCGAAACGAATGACCTCCAAATCATTGCGGTTATCGCCCTGATTATTGAACCACTCATACCCAATTACTTCTGAGTTTGTATAATACAAGGTCACTCTGACCTGTGCATTTGCGGAAGCAAAATCCGGACGTACCGTAAAGGTCTTAGAAGAAGCCGATCCTGTATCATAGCTATTATTGGCTGTCGCACCAGCATTATCAACTGCAACTTCTGTACATCCAAAGTCATGATTACTCAGGTTTTCAATTTTCATCATTACGCCATCATTGGCGAGATCAAAGAAGAAAACCGTATTTTGAGGTCCAAGATATGCCGTTGTAGGATTGTCATTATTCCTTACCGACTGCACGTGCTGGCCACTTGGTCCTTCATCATCGTCAACGATCACCAATGTATGTCGATCTACCAGCACTAAAGAAGCTGCTGACTGGCCATTGATGGTATAGTCGAAAACTACATTTTCGAGGTCGGCTTCTACATTATCATCATTGTACACTCTGATCGTTACGGTTTGCTCATTCGTAATGTTGTTGAAAGTAACCTTCGATGGGAAAAACTCATAGTCCATATTTTCACCTTCCTCCGCCGAACCAATCGCATTAAGCGTTACCTCAACTGGGTTGGAGGGGAATGGTGTAATACCCAAAGCAAAGATATAATCACTATAAGCTATACAACCGTCTGTGATGTTTGCATCTTCTTCCGGGGCCAGCGTACTCTCCGACTTAAAATATACCTTCGGCACTTCACATGGGTCATAAGCTCCTTCCATAGTTCGAATAGAACCACCTCCAATCGGGTCTAGCCAAATATCTAGCCTGCGGCGTGGGTCAAAACTATCCAGTACATCTTCATTGGTCCAAGAGTAGCTCAGTTTTCCATATTTAGCCAAGTCATTGGCGGGATCGTCACAATTGACACTACCACCACCGAATAGTTGCCCCAAAATCCGGCTATTTTCGCGAAACAAAGGCGATCCGGAAGAACCACCTTCCGTTACCGAATAGCCATTTGGAGTGGGGTCCCAAAAAAGATCCCAGTAATATCCATTATCATCCGGTACTTTACTGTGAGTAGAAATCTTTTTATCATCACCTGCCGGATGGTGAATACCAACTCCGGTATTGCCTTGATCACCTGTAGCATCAAAACCATTAAAATAAACATCGTATACATTTCGTGGATTTTCATCCAATTCAATCAAAGCAAAATCTGATCCAATCAGGGTATGCATAATTTCCTGCGCAATACCTGTATTAGCGAGGATAGTACCTCCATTGGTCGTCTGTTCCGGCAGTGGCCCTGCTTCTGCACAACCAATAAACTCATAATTCCAGTAAAAAATATAGCCCGACACATCCGGATTCAGAATAGCATCCTGAGGAATTCCTCCCATGATGCAATGATTTGCAGTCAGGAAATAAGGTTTGCAATCATTCGCAGTGTTGTTGATCAGACTACCCGAGCAAAGAAACAAACCATCCATAACGATACGAGCAACGCCTTTTTTCTCGTCTTGCCAGTTGTCTCCTTCTGGGCTGCAATTGATATTTACCTGGCAGGCACCTGCACGACTTTCGGCTGTACGGCCATCCATATCGCGGTATCCGTGACCGACCTGAGCCAGTTCAATGGTTCCTTTTCCACGTACCTGACTAGGCTCGATGTATTCGAGATATGCTACATCATCGTGAATTAGTGCAGTCGCGAAGCGACGGGATTCTTTATTATTAGCTGCGGTGAATGCACCTAATACTTGGCTTTTATCTTCATTGTACACGTATAGTTTTGCGCCTTTCGGCAAATAAAAATCGCTGTACAAGAAGTTGATATTCAATGCATCTGGGCAATTGATTCCCAATCTCCATACGCGATCTCCGTTTGGAAGATTTTCCCATACTCCTGAATTTTCGAGATTGAACCTTACCTGATGACCAAATGCAAAGCGCAATGGCAGATTCGATTTGAGGTCTTCTTCATCTTCTTCGAGCAGTCGATTAACATTGATAGATGGCATTTCCTGAACGGGTACCTCTGCGGAAAGCTGGTAGCGGTTACTTGCCGGAAATCCTCCCTGACTAATTTGGGCTGAAATACCTATTGGTAATACCATCAGCAAAAATAACAGTGGATATAATATATTTTTCATGTTTCGTGTTTATGGAAGTGCTGTTTCTCTTCGAAACAGTACGTGTTATAAAATGGCCCGCCTGAGGCGGGCTTCCTTTTGGCAGCAGGTTTATCGGATAATCAATTTGGTTGTTATCATTTGGGTGCGATCAGTAGCTCTGATGATGTAAGCACCTGAAGTCAATTCGGATACGTTCATATCCAAATCAAAACCGCCATTTGAGGTATCGAACATACGCTGCTGCAAAACTTGGCCTTGTAAATTGGTAAGCTCGATGCGGATAGGGCCGTCGATAGTTCCTGTGAATCTCAAGTTGACCATGTCCGTAGCTGGGTTAGGTGCTACTAGCATGTCCAGGCCTGCGCCAAATAATTCACTTTCAGCCACTTGAGCTTGCTCAAGTGTATTTCTCATAGTACCGGCCGCCGCATTAAGGCTCGAGCCAACCACCAGTAATTTGTCTTCTTCCGTACTGCTTACAAAACCGTTTGCCATTGAGAAAGTAGTAGTTGTTGTGAGTATAGTTGGGTCATTGACCACTTCAAAATTATCGATATACCATCCCTCTCCTCCTGAGAATACATCGGAAGAAAAACGGAATCTTACAGAAACATCTTGGCCTGCCAACGGGCTCAAATCTGCCATAGAAACTACATAGCCGTTGCTTTCGCCACCAAAGGCAGCACCATTGATTAAGGGGTTGTTGGCTAGTGGCACTAAATCAGTGTAGCCGTTTTCAACAAACAGAGCACCTGCATCATTCCAGCTTTGCCCACCATTAGTTGAAGTTTCGAATACACCAGCATCAAAAGTTGCTTCAGTATTGTAGCGATGCGCAAACCGAATATGCGTTCCCGCTGTTACCGGAATGGTCTGATTTAGCGTAAGCGTCTGATTGCTCAGGAAAGTAGGGTCTGCCACGAACCAGCTCTTATCGCCTGAAAAGGCTTCCGCATCTGTCCAAACAAATGGCGACAATCCAGCAGAGCTAGACCAATTGAAGGGATCAGCTTCCATATCATCTCGGAATAATAGAGCTGCATTGGTACCGGTATTTACACTAGCTGTGATGGTAATCGTTTTAGTTGAATTAGCCGGCACACTTATAGCGCCAAAACTAACCAGATTCCCGTTCACAGAAGCTGGTGCTGAAGCTGATACAAAGCTCAAACCATTAGGTAGTGTATTTGACAACTGAATATTGCTAATAGCTTGAATAGCATTGTTTGTAAGCTCAATAGCAATCGTCACCTGCTCGCCATCATTTGCGATCTCTGTTACCGCAGTATTCATGTTAATGATTGGCTGGCAAAACAATGGTGGCATATCAAAAGCAGCCACCTCATCGCCACGCGTATTTGAGCCTGACTGTGCACTGAAACCTAATCCGCGTTTAGCGAAAGCTTCCCAAATCAAGCATTGGTGAGCGCCATTGTACAAAATCTGATCAGCAGCCAAAATGGCGTCCCGCATTTCTACGAAAGTAGGATTGCAAGGTTGAAGTTTAAGACCATCCATGACCAATTGAAGTGCAGTGTTATTTCCGCCCGTACCATTTACGATATCCGAATCAAAACCATAGATATCAATCAGATTGGAAGTCATTTCCCAAAGCATTGTACACCAGATAAAACCAACACCATGCGGTACACTAATATTTCCGTCATTCAGATTAGCATAAGTGTATGTATTTTCCGTAAGGTCAGTCGTATAGCGTGCCGGACGAATGCCAAGTCCGTTCGTAGGTTCATTGAGTACGTAGGTACCAATACCTCTCCCCTGCCCTTTCATGACGGGCAAATTGCCTTCTGTCAAAGTGAGCATCAAACCGAAGTAATCGGACCAACCTTCGCCTCCCTGCTCATCGCCGCCTAGGCAGGTTGCTCCTGGCCCACCGGTCAAACGCGTGGAAATTCCATGCCCATACTCATGAGCAATTACGCCATTATCATAGTCGCCATCCAGTAGTGGAAATGCCGTTGTCCACAAAAACATCTGCATACGTCCTGGCAAGCCATCAGGCAGTGTCAGGAAATTTGCATTATCCACACCTGATCCGTCTTGCGCTTCCGCTAAAACAGCATCCAGGCCTGCGCCACCTTTTCCCAGGTTTGTATTCTGAAAATTACCGGCTGGTTCCGTAAAGCCATAATGATAGAAGATATCATGGATAAGGTTATTCCAATAAAATAGATTGGTGATCGCCGCAGGCTGACTAAACAATGGCGGCAAATTAAAATTAACTGAATAATCAAATACCAATGGAGATTGCCCTGGCAAGCCACCAACTGCCGGAATTGGCGTACTCAATGGCCCCGGATCGTGATAGGCAAATACATTGTTCCCCTTGGTGATAAAATGATCCAGAATTCCATCATTGTGCCAGCCAAGAGGCGATGCGACCGGATCACCTGCTGTACCCACCAGGCTACGCTCACCAAAACTTGGTGCCTCCACTGGAGCATCATACACTCTGTAAAAATTAGGTACGGCATAATCTTCTAAATCAAAGCCGGATTCGGTTGTTGGGATAGCCTCTTCAAAATTGGTTGTTTCTTTGGAAATATGAGATGTACAAGATGCTCCATGAACATGATCTTCATTAGAAAACTTACAGGATACAACCAGATCATGACGATCCAATACTTCCCCATTGGCTGCATTGAGTTTGGTTACATAATAGTGTTGCTGATCCGTTGTATAGATTTCTACTTTCCAGGCTAATTCCAGACCTCCCAAGACAGGCTGATAGACCAAATTAGCGGGTATCTCATATATGGATACATTTGCTTTATCGAAGGTAACAGCTTGGTCAGCTGTCTTTTTAGCTTTAATGACTTTTAGTTGATCAATAGTCAAGCCAAGACTTTGGCAAGTCCGTTTTACGGCTTCTTCCGCGTCCAGACTCACTTTTTTTGATCTGATAAGTCGATTTTTATGCGCAAAAAAGTGGTTGGTTATGAATTTCACTTCCTGATTGGCATCCAAATGCAGACCAATAGTAGCATTCAGGATATCGATGCCCTGATGTTGCTGTTGCAAATAGATGTGGGTGACACCATTATGTTGGTCGGTGTACTGATCAGAAATACGCATCTCCTCAAGGTCAGCAGTTGGCAGATCAAGGCGTTCTATATTATCATTTAATATACTGCGCACATCGTTGAGGCTATATTTGGCTTGTGCCCAACTGTGTGTTGCAAACCCAAGTAGCACAAGACTCAGCATAATGGCCTTTGTGAATAGATTGCTGGGTAAAAGTCGATTTGACATAATTAAGTAGCTTTAGTGATGAAAGAAAAGGCAAGCATAGAAGTAGTTGAGGTTTTCTTTTTTGAATATTCTAAATCGAGGGACAACTACTTTTTACCTGAATACACTTCAAAGGTAGGTGGATGGGCGCCCAAATAAGGTCTTAGCTGATGTAAGCGCCAACATGAAGAAAAAACATTTATTTATACCACAAAATGCCCTTTTGACCGTCATTCCTTTTAAATACCACCCCAATTAGCGATGAAAAACTTCCTCTTTTTAGTTTTTTCCGCATAAAACTTCCAAAATCAGACAACAGCCCTTTTGGCAAAATATCTTCCCAATTTTACATCGTGGCTAAAGCACTTTTGTCTCCTAATCACATGAGACACATTCTTTCATGAATTTAACTTTTTTAATATGAATCACTTTTCCTCAATTCCCAAGCATTATAAACACAACAACAGAAGCAGCCGGGTAGCCCTTGCGGTCTTTCTATTCTGTCTATTGCTCTCGTTTTTTGCCTCCGCCCAGGCCAATAAACAAGTGCAGCAAGCTCAGCAGTATTTATTGCAGGAAGAATCACAACTCGGATATACTCGTGCGGACCTGAGCGACTTGCAAGTACTCAATACCTATACCGATCAGCACAATGGAATCACGCATGTGTACGTGCAACAGCGTTTTCAAGGCATTGACATCAAAAATGCGGTGTCAGGGTTTCACTTTAGTACATCCGGCGAGTTATTCCATGTAGCTAACCGTTTTGAAAAGAAATTAGGGTCTCGATTAGTCCAGGCTTCCGCCAAAATCAGACCGGAAACGGCTATTCAAAAGGCGGCAGCAGCCGTCGATGCCGGCCGCATTCAGCCCAAAGCAATCCGCATGGATTCTGACGCAGCGCAAACTGCGCTATTTGAAAAAGGCAATATCTCTTTATACGATATACCGCTTGAGCTCAAGTATGTCTCCAACGAAAAAGGCGAATTATCTCTAAGCTGGGAAGTTCAGATTTATACGACTGATGCACAGCATTATTACCTTTTATACATAGATGCACAAACAGGTTCCTTGCTTGACCAAGAAGATCTTGTTATCAGTTGTAATTTCGATCATCAGCATGATTCGGACTGCTCATCTCATGACAATCATAGCATGGTAAAAGCTGCCGCAGCAGGTCAGTCTATCACTACTGAATCGCCTGTCGATATGGATTTCAATGGTAATTTCTATCGCGTGTATGATGCTCCGGTTGAAACGCCAAATCACGGCAACCGCACTTATGTATTTACTAATGGTGATCCAGTGGCTTCTCCTTTCGGATGGCATTATGATGGTCTACTCAACTATAATATTACGCGTGGAAATAATGTCTATGCTTACGAAGACCAATTAGGTATTAATGCCGGCTTACCAACTGTAGGTGGTTTATTTCCGGGCCAAACGCTCAACTTCGATTTTCCGATTGATTTTACTCAGGAACCTTCTACTTATACCGATGCTGCGGTGACCAACCTGTTTTATTGGAATAACTTGGTGCATGATATTTTTTACCACTTTGGTTTTACCGAGCCTGCGGGTAACTTTCAGACCAACAACCTCGGCAAAGGCGGTCTTGGTAACGACGCCGTCATGGCTGAAGCCCAAGATGGCGGTGGTACTAATAATGCCAATTTCTTGACGTTGCCAGATGGCCTCCCTGGAAGAATGCAAATGTATTTATGGTCGACCAGTGCGCTTACAGAATTGGTTCATATTGAAAATTCGCCAAGTTTTCCGAATGGAAATGCCAGCTTTTTCGCTATTCAGGCTGCTTTCGGACCAGCGATTACCGCAGACGGAACAACAGCTGAATTGGCATTAATTGAAGCGAATTCAGAAAGCGCCTCCACTTGCTCTGCATGTGGTTGTGGCACCGGACAAGGTGCAGGTCTTCCTCCTGCGAATGATGTAAGTGGCAAAATTGCCTTAATTCAACGTGGTGATTGTTCTTTTATCGAAAAAGTAATGAGTGCACAGGCTGGTGGCGCCGTAGGCGCCATTGTCTTCAATAATACCCCAGGCGAACCGCCAATATCAATGGGTGGAGACGAAACTGGTACCACGATTACGATTCCTTCGGTCATGATCAGCTTTGAAGATGGTCAGACATTATTAGCAGAATTGGCTCAAGGCAACGTCAATATTTCATTAAGAAATGACGGAACTGCAGCACCGATGAAAGATGGCGACCTCGACAATGGTATCATCGCTCACGAATATGGCCACGGCATTTCTACCCGCCTTACGGGCGGACCAGGTACAACTTGCTTGAGTGGTGACGAACAAGCAGGCGAAGGTTGGTCTGACTACTTCGCACTTATGACAACCTTTGATGCGAATACGCTCGCCGGAGGCGGATTTACCGGAAGGGGAATCGGAACGTACGTATTCGACCAGCCAACAACGGGTCTGGGTATTCGTCCAGCACGTTATTCTCGTGATTTTGCGATCAATGATTACACTTATGGTGATCTGAACAATTCTGAAATAACGGTACCACATGGTATTGGATTCATCTTTGCAACAGTCCTCTGGGATATGACCTGGGAATTGATCGATGCTCATGGCTACGACCCTAATCTGACCAGCGGCAACCTCGATGCAGGTAATATCCTGGCATTGCAGCTTGTAATGGATGGACTCAAACTACAGCCCTGTAGCCCGACCTTTCTTAATAGCCGTGATGCTATATTGGCAGCCGATGTCGCACTGACAGGAGGCGAAAACCAATGCCTAATTTGGAAGGCTTTTGCCAGACGTGGCATGGGCTTTAGCGCGATAGCTGGCACCAATAGCAGAGGCGATGAAGTTGCAGCCTTTGATATGCCGCCAAGCTGTGCCGACCAACTGGCTATGAGCGTGAGTAGCAATTTCACGAAAGTGCAAAATGGCGATGTGCTTACCTATACCATTCAGGTCAAAAATACGGGTAGTACATTAGCTTCAGCAGTCAATATCAGCAATCCAATCCCCGCAGGTACCAGTTATGTACAGGGTTCAGCCAGCCACGGTGGCTTCCTGACAGCCAATACGGTTAGATTCCCACTCGTCAATGTTGGCGCAGGTCAGACCATTACTCGTACATTTCGCGTACGCGTGAACACACCAGAAGCAACAACCCTGCTTTTTGATGATGATATGGAAGATGGTCAGAATAATTGGAACGCAGGCTTTGGTTTTAATTCATGGGGCTTACAAAATAGCTCTGCCAATAGTGGCCAATTTGCATGGTTTGCCAATGATCCGAATAGTTTGAGCAATCAGAAACTGAAATTGGCAAGTGCCATCAGCCTTCCGGCAAATGCGGAGTTGTGCTTTACCCACCGCTTTGATACCGAAGAAGGATTTGATGCTGGCGTGGTGGAAATTTCTAACAATGGCGGATTCTCCTGGTACGATCTGGGGCCTCATTTTAGTCAAAACAGCTATACTGATTTTGTGCCGTTTGCCAATAATTTCTACATCAATGGCTTTGCGTTTGGAGGCAACAGCAATGGTTATATCACGACAAAGGCAGATTTGAGCTTGTTTGCGAATCAATCTATCCAACTTCGCTTCCGCTTTGCTTCTGATTTTGCGACAGCTGGTGATGGCTGGTATGTTGATGATGTGATCATTGGTACCAACGTCACAACCATCGAAAATACGGCCTTTTTTACCTCTGCAACAGCCAATGGCGATGCGAGCAGCAGTACGCTGGTAATTGAAGGGCCAAGCCAGGCAGCCGCACAGGTTCCAAATGAATTGATTAACCCGCAAGCAGATCAAACGACAACGATTGGATTAGTTGCCTTCCCAAACCCTGCTCGCGATCAGGTAAACGTACAATTGACTTCGGCAATGGAGGGAATTGCACAATTGCAACTGATCAATGCCCAGGGCAAGGTCATGCAAGAAAAAACGATTGACCTCGCAGAAGGTCGTACGTTTGAATTGAATACCTCGCAACTACCAGCAGGTATGTACATGATTAATGTCAAGAATGATACGTCAATCGGCAGCAGCCGAATTATGATTCAAAGATAATAAGTGTGTGTAAGGAATTTTTCCGATGGATGTGGCCTACGGGCTGCATCCTTTTTTTGAAGTTCAAAATAATCCGTTTGCTATGAGACACATCTTTATACTACCAATTATTGTTTCTTTCCTTTTTCTTCCATTCCTTTCTTTCAATCAGTGTAGCGAAACTTTCGGTATTCCTTTAATCGATTATTCGAATGAAGCAACACGTATTGGGCAGTCTTTCACAATGAGTAGCTGTGCGGATAATCATTTTGCATCTATCAGGCTTACTTCCGCAGGTAACAATGCAGACGTCACGTTTCGAATTTATGAAGGTAGTGGCTTTGGTGGCAACCTCATTCATACGCAGACTGGCATCAGTATTTCTATTGGTATCAATACCATTACCTTGGATGCTAATGTTCCATTCGTTATGGGCAATACCTATACTTTTAGTCTCGAAATTGGAGGTGGTATTTTTCAGCTTTCGCAAACGACAGCAGTGTTGGGATCCAATCTATATACAGGCGGAACTTACTTTGATGCCGATGGCAATAGTGTCAACAATGTAGATCTGAATTTTGCCGTCACAGCTCAGAATATTTTCCCAGTTGAACTGATCGATTGGCAGGCGAAGCCTCAAGATGCAGGTATATTATTGAGTTGGCGTACACTAACCGAGACAGACAATGCTGGCTTCGAAATTCAGCACAGTAGCAATGGTATGGATTGGAAGCACCTAGGTTTTGTTGATGGCCAAGGCCATAGTACAGCACTTCAAAATTATCAATTCATGGATCGAGCGCCATCTGCTCAAAATTATTATCGCCTCATTCAGTATGATTATGATGGTCAGACAGAAATATTTCCTATAATCGAAATGACTTACGAATCTGGTTCGGAATGGCAGGTATACCCGAATCCTTTACCGCAAGGTCATTTATTATCCATCCGCAATTTAAGAAGTCAAGCTGCTACGCAGCTACAAGTATTGGATTGGACTGGAAGAATAGTTGCCGAGCAAGCTATTCCTACAGCTTCCGCAGATGTTGCCCTACCCAAGCATTTGCCGAAAGGCAGTTATATCATCCGAATACGAGTCAATGATCGATGGGAAAGTGAGCGAATTATTTTACAATGACCGTTTTTCAGACAAATTTTCCGAAATCAATCTGATGTTTTCCTGAACCAAGCCTGCTTCCAATAGTTAAGTGAAAGATATTGTTTCAAGAAAAATTTAACATGGTAAAGGAACCTGGAAAAAGTGTGACCTGGAAAACACAACTTCCTGATCAAATGCGGTTATTGCTCGAAGATCGGGAGCGCTTCTCTATTTTCTTGCTGAGTGTATTTTATGCAGTTGGCATAGTTGGCTTTGTTGCCAAAATTCATCCAGACTTTGTGATGCTCACGCCTTTTCAGCTTTTACTTGCCTTCGGATTACTCCTTTGGACACACCCCAAATGGAATTTAGCTACTATTATTTTCATGATTTTGTGTTTTGGGATGGGCTTTGGAGCGGAAGTATTTGGTGTACAAACCGGCCTGTTATTCGGCACTTATGAATATAATGCCGTACTGGGCTATAAATTATGGGATACCCCGGTAATGATTGGTGTCAACTGGATACTCGTTGCTTACTCGGCTGGCATGTTGCTCAATGCATTGCGCCCGGATTGGCATTGGTTGTTGAAGTCAGTCATTGCTGCCGCCCTGATGGTCGTACTTGACTTTTTTATTGAGCCCGTAGCTATTGCCTTTGGTTTTTGGACGTGGACAGAGACCTCAGTACCACCTTTACAAAATTATCTCGGTTGGTTTTGGGTCGCTTTGCCAGTTATGATGTTGTTCTTTCTTTTGGTCAAAAAACAGCACAACAAAGTTGGCACAGCCTTGTTTATTATCCAGTTTTTGTTCTTCTTTATCATTGGCAGAACTATTTAACTATCAACGAACATGAACGTACTGATTTATACCGGAATTACACTTCTGACAATCTTAGCGATGGAATTTGTGGCTTGGTTTGCACACAAATATATTATGCACGGTTTGTTATGGATTTGGCATGAAGATCACCACAAACCACATCATCACAAGGATGGCTTTTTTGAGAAAAACGACTTGTTTTTCCTTGTTTTTGCCGTACCCAGTGCTATTAGTTATATTGTAGGTTTATCCACCCCACAATTTTGGCTGCTATTTGTTGGTATTGGTATTTCCATCTATGGTTTGATTTATTTCTTGATCCATGATGTGTATATCCATCAACGCTTCAAATGGTTTCCACAACTCGACAATAAATATTCGCGGGCTATCTTGCGTGCTCACGGTGCTCACCACGCCAAACAGACCAAAGAGGATTGTGAGTCTTTTGGTTTACTTATCGTCAACCCAAAGTATTTTAGAAAGCGTAGCGAGTGGAAGAATGCGTCAT
>JALEHC010000304.1 GCA_022763215.1 Saprospiraceae bacterium | reverse complement strand
AGCGCATACGGAATCCAGCTCCAGTCCAGATCAAGGCGATACGGATTGGCATTGAGCTCAATGGCTACGCCATTTGCTGCGCAGGCATCAATTACTTTTTTATGATCTATCGGATACCCTTGTCGTGATAAAAGCAATCGTCCGGTTGGGTGTCCAAGTATAGAGGTGTATGGATTTTCAATAGCAGTGACGAGTCTTTGGGTTGCCTTTTGTTCATCCATTCGAAGGTTGCTGTGTATAGACGCAATAATAAAATCAAAAGCCTGAAGGATATCCTCTTCATAATCCAGCGAACCATCATTGAGAATATCACTTTCAATCCCTTTTAAAATTCGGAACTCATCTTGCTGTGCGTTGAGCGCGTCAATAGCCTTCATTTGTTCGAGCACTCGTTCCGCAGAAAGACCATTGGCATAGAAGGCAGATTTGGAGTGATCAGTGATACCTATATATGTATAACCTGCTTCTTTGGCGTATGTTACCATTTCTTCCAGCGTATTCAGGCCATCGCTATAAGTTGTATGCGAGTGGATTACGCCTTGAATATCTTCCTTTTCAATGAGTTTAGGAAGTTGTTTGGCTTTCGCCAAATCAATACTCCATTCCTGTTCGCGTAGTTCAGGAGCAATAAGTGGCAAGCCAGCTTGTTCAAAAATTTCATTTTCTTCGGCTTTGCCTTTAAAGTCCTGATTGGGGTAGCTTTTTAGGAATGCATCCATAAAATCAGGAGCAGCCGTATAGCGGAATTGCTTGGAACCAAAGTTTTCTTTTTCACAAGTATAAATGGTTACGGGCAATTCATTCGCAGATCGCGCTTTCGTTACACCATTTTCTTCCTGGGCATCTTTAAGCAATTCTTGATCAAACAAAACTCCGAGATCGGAAGTGCCACCTATCAGCAATTCAATAGTTGTCAGTTCATTTGCCTTTCGGCGAATAGCACCCGTCCATTCGATTCGGGCATCTGGCAACAACTGCTGAGCCGCTTCGAGCAGGTCTTGAGCTTCACCTTCGAGGCTGGCATAATGAAACTTATCCTTTGACTTCTGGTAATATTCCAGTTTTTGTTTGAGGTCTTCCTGTGTTTTATGACCAAAGCCCTTGAGTTCAATCAGGCGGTTTTCATTAACGGCATAGAGCAATTCACCAACGGTTTCTACTTCTAGGTCTTGCCAAATCGTGCGAACTTTTTTTGGGCCAAAGCCTTTAATTTGGAGCATTTCCTGTACGCCTTCTGGTGTCATCGCCTGGTATTTTTCCAGGGTATTCATTTTACCATTGTCTAACAATTCGCGAATTTTACCGCTTATAGCTTTTCCAACTCCTTTAATACCGGCTATTTCTTCATCACTCATATCACGGAGTGGTTGGTCGAGCTTACGCAAAGTAATATAGGCATTCTGGTAAGATCGAATTTTGAATTTATTTTCACCATGAAGCTCCATGATATTACCCAGATATTGGAAAGTGCGAGCTATTTCTTTATTGGTCATAAATAAAAATTAATTTTTCTGGCCTTAATGGAATTATTTGAGACTCCGGCTCGTTCTATAATCGAAAGATCAACTACACAGACTCGTTTTAGTTGCAAAAATACCCTGAAATACCGATTGACGATACCACACACCAGTAACTTCTGATCTGAAGCACAAACGATACACACCACAAACATCAAGTAGTATGAGTTAAGCAATTTTTACACAAATTCTAGTTGTTCACTTTATCATTTTATCGCCCTATTCAGCGCTGATAATCTAAATAAGTCAATAGCTACCCTTACTTCAAGAAACTCATTCATTACTCCTAGGCAATGTCCCCAAACGTTGCCCTTAACTTGCTTTGCTATGGTACTAAGATCTAAAACAACAACCAAAAGAAAACTAAAGACACTTCAGTTGTATGCTGATCAGATTTCTGACCGGCAATATAGCCAAAAATGGAGAGTCTATCTGCAACCTCATGAATCTGAACTCATGCATTCTGCAAATGCTTATGCGATCAATAACAAAAATGAGATCGACATACGGAATCAGATTCGTCAGTCAGATGTATTATTCTTACTCGGAAGTATGGCTTTACATAATGCCTTACTAAAACACAGAACGATTGCCCACGCCATTGAACAAGAAATCAAAACCAAAAGACTGAAAGTCATTTGTGTTCATATTGAGCCATTCCCATGCCGGATAAATTGGCTGAAAGCAATACCTAATCAACTCGGTGACAGCTTTTTGCTAGATGCTAAATGGCCACATTATGCAGCTGCATTTACGGCAGTTGATGAAAAAATCAGTGTGCAAGTTCAAAAAGCATACCAGCAGAAAAACGAATTGCTTAGCGAATGGCGACACACCAAGCAGCTTAATACGCGTAAGAGCTATGCAGATTTTCTGCAAAAGCACAAACATTCCCGTTTTGCCGCAAAGGCAAAACAACGCTGGGAAAGAATAGAAGAAAATAGGCTTTGGGCTATTGCCCAAAAAGCCGACAGCCTGAAAGGCTATTTTCTGTACATTCAGTATGCGCCTTTATCGGAACATTTGGCGGAAGCCGGCAGAAAACTAGGCGAAATAGAACAACAGGAAGCTGTGTATGAGCATGATGCAAGCAAATTTGCAGAAGTTGCTTTTGGCTTTAGCTTTAAAAATCAGTTTACCCAAAGTCAAAATCAAAAAATCGAGGATCTGATTGATCCATACTGGAAAGCAACTGTAACAGAGACGCCACAAGGACTAGCCGATATAACGGGGGAAGGAACTTCTAGGCAAGGGCTTGGCAAGCGAACAGCTCGACAGTTGAAAGGTAACTTCCTTGATTTTCAATCAACGATTATGTTGGAGGCAGAAGAGCAGTTTCGTTATGGCCAGATTTTTAGTTTTTATCGGCAATTTTTGCAAAAGTTGGAAGTACAAAAACGCCGTCGTATAGATGAATATGGGCTTACACAAATATTGTTGTTAATAGGTAGTTTGAGCTTATTTGGCGTCATGATCTATTGGAATGCTCCGACATGGAGTTTCTTGGCAGTATTTGTTTTGTTGGTGAACTTTGTTTGGCCAATGATACAGAAAATGCAACAAGAAAAACGATTTTTTGCTTTGGCAAACAGATACTTAAAGGAAAATCTGACGCTAGCTAAGGTATTCTTTCTCTTGCATCGAGATAAAGAATATATGCAACGAATGCGCATTATCCGTAAGATTGAATCTGACCTGCATGCTATTTTGCAAAAGCAAAAGCATAAACTGGATTTAACCTATTTGGAAAAGGCACTTCCAACTGAAAAAAATGCCTAATAGACTTGTACATCGTGTCACGAATGAGCGAGAGCGAAGCAAATTTTATTTTGGACAAGGCGAAAAACGTAGGCGATGCCTTAGCATCAGCGAGGCTTTTTAACGAAGTACAGGATGAAATTTTGCCGCTTGTAGCCATTTGGTGATGCGCTGAACAAGTCTAATGAAAAAGCCCCTGATCATTCGTTTGATCAGGGGCTTTCTGGTTAATAACAAGCAGGGCTTTCATCTCCGGTTTTGGTGCGAAAATACCTTCTGCCATTGAGATATAGCTTTTCATCTTCGTAGGATAGTTCATATTCTCTGACGGTGCCATCATTAAATTTAAGAATCAAGTAAGGCGTGCCTCCGGCACCCACTTGAATTTCCCAATTTCCCTGACCGCCATCCTGACCACCGCTGTAACCATTCATACCAGCGTTACCTGCACTGACCATGCTAAATGAATAGTGAATAAAGTATCCTGCTGCACACAAATCAATTTTTTCTTTTGATTCCGAGTAGGCACTGATACCGCCAGACGTATAAGATGGGGAATAATTAGAATTTAGGTATTGAACGCGAGTATTGGCTAACCAGGTTTCCCACTCATTTTTGATGCCAGCGGTTTGTGGTTTTGTAAATTTCACAGAATGCATCACTTCATGGGCAATATCAATGTGTTTTTGATCGAACAACTCTTTACCAACCAATACGGCAATACTAATGCCATTTCCATTTGGATTGGCCATGCCAATGAAATAAGCTTTGGCCGCTTGCCAGTTGACCGTGCCTTCCAGCATTCCGGCTATGGTGTGTTTGTTGAGATTCTGAATATTTCCGCTTAATTGCAGCGCAACACTATTGTCCGGATCATGTAAGCCTTTTTTTGCTTCTTGTTTCAGTTGGTTTACATTGGACTGGTGCATACTCAGAATGATCATACCCGGCATATTTTGATGGCCCATGATAAAATAATCACCTGAGAGTTGACCAACCCAGCCAGAGGGAATATCGAATGCCAGTCCAAGGGCTGGGTCACTCACATGACCCGTTTGCTGAGCCTGAGCAGAGTGAAAAAATGTGCAAAAACCAAAAAGGAACAAAACAAACAGTAAATTTTTCATGACTTGGGAGTTTTTTGGTGGAACTGTCATGAAATACCATCAAGGATGAGTTTTGTTACCCCTGGTCTTCCAAAAAGTAGATAATTTTGAAAAGAAGTTATCGGGAAACCAACTAATTTCTAGTATTTTTAATGCAAGTAAATCGAACACTTTCCGCAACAACAAACTCATAGTGTTGTTAAACCGTCAAACTCACCCACAAAAGCGTTTTCCACAAAAAATAGCTTACAAACACGACTGAACGACAGGCATTACTTTAGAATTAATAACAAGTAAACATAATTCCCTGATGCTGTCAAACATGAAACAGATTTCGCTGTCTGTCCTATTCTTAAGTCAGACTCTTACGCTATTTGCGCAAATTGAAAATAGCAGTATTCCCAGTCTCTCGTACGAACGCTACGAACAAGGTCGCGATTCCATAGAGCTTACACTGGAACAATACAATGATCACCTCACAAGGTCTGGCTTGCCACCCATCGCTGCCACGAATCCGTTAGTGACCGAACGCAATACCATCTGGATGTACTTCGAGCTGCCTTTGCCTGAAGAGGGCGAAGATGCGGTAGAAATTGGCTTGCCTCTGGTAGAAACTTACGATACCTGGATGAATCAATCCATCGAATTGGCACCCGTGGTAGCAGGTACAGCGATCAACGGCTTAGATTTTGATACAGATGCTACCCTTTCAGGTTTTTATCATATTCCACCTGATCCGTCAGGCGCCGTAGGCACCAATCATGTATGCCATGTGGTGAATACATCTATCCAATGTCATACCAAGGCAGGGGCTGTTGTTGCTGGCTTTCCGCAGGAATTGGAAGATTTTTTCTCTCCTTTAAATCCTGAGAATGACACTTTTGATCCCAAGATTTTGTGGGATCAATATGAGAATCGTTTTGTAGTTGTCACTTTAGTGAAAACGACTAGCCCCAATGTTTCTCGGGTATTATTGGCGGTTTCTGCGACAGCTGATCCTGCTGGAAGTTGGTATTATCAAGCCATTGATGCTGATCTGAATATTGGCGGTAATGATTGTTGGTTTGATTATCCGGGCTTTGCGGTTGATGAAGAAGCAATTTACTTAACCGGCAATTATTTTCGATTCGATAATAATGGTTACTGTGCGGCTATTGTTGGTATCGTTGACAAAGGCACATCTTCTGGCATTTATGCCGGAACTACCTCCGCAGATGAAGATCCGACCACCAATTCAGACTTTAATTTATACCGACCAAGCACCGAAGCAGGAGTAGGTAACGATCTTACGATGCAACCTGCTCACACCTATGGGATAACCCCTGCTGGTACAGGCACTTGGTTGGTGTCGTACAGTGGCTTAACCAATGGTATACAAGATTTTCTGCAAATATATCAAGTCGAAAGTCCTTTAAGTACACCCACTTTTTTACATCAATACATCAGCATGGGCGATGTAGATGATACGGCCAGCGGATTGCCAGAAGCACCTCAGCTTGGGAATGTAGCAACCATTGCCACCAATAGCAGAAGAACCCTGAATGCCGTTTGGCAAAGTGGTAAGTTATGGACTTGCATGGCTTTAGTACCGGGAAGTGGTGATAATCAAAACGAAGCAACTGCTTTCTTTGCGCAACTCAATGACGATGGGCCTTCCTCCGCTACCATGGGAATCTCTGGCGAGATAGGTGGGGAAGATATCTCATCAGATGCTTTTACTTTTTTCCCTTCCCTTGCGGTAAATAGTAGCGGCAATGTGGGGGTTGCATTTGCGGCATCGGGTAGTAGTTTTTATCCGGGTACTTATGCAGTCTCGGTAGATGGAATAAGCGGTACACAGAGCGGCTCAACGGTCGTAAAAGAAGGTATTGATGATTATGTAAGAACTTTTGGCGGTCCTACTAATCGTTGGGGCGATTATGGCCGTATGGCTCTAGACCCTGTAGATGATGGCTTTTGGGCGATTCATCAAGCTGCTTTGGCAAATGGAACCAATTTTAGCGGGGAAGATGGTCGTTGGGGGGTATTTATTCAGGAAATGGAGACTTTTGATGCTCCTTTACCTGTAGAATGGCTGTCTTTTGATGCAACATTGGAATCTTCAAATGATATCACCCTTTCTTGGGCAACCACTTCGGAAGTTAATAATATGGGGTTTGCTATCGAGCAGTTGGATGCAGAAGGCCGCTTTCGCGAAATTGGATTCGTGTCGGGGGCAGGTACGACGAACGTTCGTCAAAACTATCGCTATGAATTAATCGGGCAGCCAGTTGGAGAATTTCATTTTCGACTACGTCAGACCGATTATAACCTCAATTACAGTTATAGTCCTGTGCGGACTGTACGAATAACGCCAGAGCGGATGAGTTGGATGCCTTTTCAGCCAAATCCCTTCACAGAAGGTGGTAGTGTTGAGGTATTGCTTTCGCAAAATGAACAGATCGAACTTCAGTTGCTTGATTTGCTCGGGCGCCCGGTGCAAACGCTGTATAGCGGAATGCTAGAAAAAGGCGTACATCGCATTGCGATGCCGGAAAGTGGCGGTATACCAGCTTTGTCAGATTTGCCGAAAGGCATATACTGGCTAAGACTACAAAACGGCAAAGAAACGCTTACACAAAAATTGATTAGACAATAAATAGTTGTTGCATACATCCAAAAAGGTGGGGTACAGTGGGAAGATGGTTTGCAAAGACTAGGCAGGGTATTTCAGTATTTTGCCTGAAAGGCGTACCTTTGCAGCCTGATTTTATCCACTTAAAAGGAGTCATTTTGGCTACTTGATCCGATAACTAACTCTTATATGTTAAAAGCGATTTCTCCGATTGATGGCCGCTATGCCGGCAAGACAAAAGAACTAAGTGATTTCTTCTCAGAATATGCACTTATCAAATACCGACTTTATGTAGAAGTGCAGTATTTCATCGCTCTTTGTGAGCTGCCTTTACCACAATTGGAAGACTTCCCGAAAGATAAGTACGATGAGTTGGTGCGCATGACCAACCAATTTGACGAAAGTCAGGCCAAAAAAGTGAAAGAAATAGAAGCTGTGACCAACCATGATGTCAAAGCGGTAGAATACTATATGAAAGATATTTTTGATGAGCTTGGCCTCTCCAAATATAAAGAGTTTATCCACTTTGGATTGACATCACAGGATATCAATAATACTTCGATTCCATTGACCATTCAGCATGCGTTTCTTCAGGTATATGTACCTATGTTAGAACAACTGATTGGGGATTTGAAAAAATTAGCCGGTGACTGGGCAGGTATTCCCATGCTGGCGCGGACGCACGGCCAGCCTGCTTCTCCGACTACTCTCGGTAAAGAATTCGAGGTGTTTGTTGCCAGATTGGAGGCTCAGTTGGCACAACTCAAGACCGTTCCACATT
>JALEHC010000303.1 GCA_022763215.1 Saprospiraceae bacterium | reverse complement strand
TCGGAATGATGTTATCACTCGGTATTGTATGGTTAGTGTCTGAATATATCCATCCAGAAGAAAACTTTACCGACGATCGCCGTCATTTGTATTCGGCTCACAATGCACTTTCTCGTATTGAGCTGTCGAGTATAATTTTCTTCTTAGGTATTCTTATGGCTGTAGCCGCACTCGAATCGGTGGCCGTAATGGGGACCGGAGGTGAAGAAGTCGGCTTCCTGAGAAGCTTGGCAGAACAGTTACAAGAAGCTATACCCAATCAAAATATTGTGATTATCATACTTGGTTTCCTTTCAGCCATCATCGATAATGTACCTTTGGTAGCAGCCTCTATGGGTATGTACAACCAACCACTGGATAGCAATCTTTGGCACTTCATTGCCTATTCTGCAGGTACAGGTGGTAGTATGCTAATCATTGGTTCTGCGGCAGGAGTAGCAGCCATGGGAATGGAGCGAATAGACTTTATCTGGTATTTGAAAAAAATAGCATGGTTAGCATTCGCAGGTTTTATATCTGGTGCGCTCGTTTTCATCCTGATTAGCTCGCTATTGGGCGGATAACCCTCGCTTTGTACAGAAAGGTGCTGTAAAGTTAGTGCCTTTCTGTATTAGGCTGTATATTCACTAATTGTATTGGCATTGACTGCCATCATTAATTAAATAATGCGACTCGAAATGCAAAGACTTCCAATTTGGATTTTTTTGGCACTCTTGACTATATCGATTTCATCTTGTGAAAGTATTGATAAACAAAAACTTATCGGAGAATGGATGGGGGCTGCTGTTATTGAAGAAGGCAATAAACTGAGTGTTGATCCAAAAGAAATTTCATTTTATTTCAAGAAAAATGAATCCTATCAGTACAATAGCACGTTAAATTATAGAGAAGCCGGAAGTTACTATGTCGAGTCTAATTATCTTTTTACGACAGACACTGTTAATCAGGCTTCTACAGAAAAAGCTGTTGAAATTATATTGTTATCAGAAGATTCACTCCACCTTCGTATGGAGGAAAAAGGAAAGGAAAGAATTCTAAAACTGGTTAAGCAATAACAGCACTTTTCGCAGGCGCTTCTATCAAAACCATACACACGAATTAAGACTGCTTTCTGGCTAAAAAGGCTGCTCATCCCGTGGGATGAACAGCAATAAAGCCAGTAAATAATTAACCAAATAATATCCCTATGGGCTATTGATCTTCATTAGCCTACAGGTCCAGGTTTTGCCTGGTGTTAACAAGGATAAAAAAGGTGCAACCATTGTTTTGTAACCGAACCTTTTAGACCCCACTAAAATAGTTTTGGTTTCCAAGGTTGCACCATAGTCAAATATCCCTTTTATAAAAAATTGAAGTAACCTCTTTTTGTATTCCGTGTGAAAAATGGAGCCTCGATGAGTCGAGGCCCCAATAGTAAATTGAAGTGAACACACGAAACAATATTAGGAAATATTGAATCCATCCTGGGGCTTTCCTCTACCGCCTCTATTCTGAGGAAAGCAAAAAAAACACATCGTTTTTTAGAAAATATTAAACAGGTTCCCGAAATTCAGGTATTCAATTCGTTTGAAGCGATTATTTAACAACCGCTTTGCTTGAATCAATAAAATCATTATTTCATTTTTATTGATTCATAAACCCCTGTTTAATAATTAATTGTCGATGCTTTCATCTTACACCCTTACTTTAACAATTAGCGTGCCAAAAATGAAAAACCTCTTATTTTTTTCCATTTTTTTTCTGGCTATTAGCTTCCAAGCTTGCCAGAAAGCCCCGTCAACACTGCCTTACAAAGCCGAAAAAAGTTTACTTTTTGATTCAGCTGCAGTTGTTTCTCCTCACCCTCTTGCCTCAGAAGTAGGTGCTTCTATTCTTCAAAAAGGAGGTAATGCCGTAGATGCAGCTATTGCCGTTCAATTTGCAATGGCGGTCGTTTATCCACGGGCCGGAAATTTGGGAGGAGGTGGATTCATGGTAATTCGCACCAAAGATGGTCAAACGGATGCCCTTGATTACAGAGAAAAAGCACCAGCTGCCGCTTCCCGAGATATGTATCTTGATAGCTTAGGAAATGTAGACAGTAAAAAAAGTACAATCGGCCATCTCGCAGTTGGTGTACCTGGTACAGTGGCAGGTATGTTTGCTGCTCATGAAAGATACGGTAAGCTCCCCATGAACGAACTTATCAGCCCAGCAATAGAGCTGGCACAACAAGGTTTTCTCATCTCAGAAACCGAAGCAAAAAGACTAAATCGATTCCGACCACAATTCGAGGAAATGAACGACCATTCTATTGCATTCGTCCCCGATGATACGGCCTGGTCCAAAGCAGATATGCTTATCCAACCCGAATTGGCAAAAACCTTACAAAGAATTCGCGAAAGCGGAAAAAAGGGATTCTATGAGGGTAAAACGGCTACTTTACTAGAAACCGAAATGAAAAAACATAAGGGTCTGATCACAAAAGCAGACTTGAAAGCTTATAATGCTCAATGGCGAACCCCCATCCAAGTCCCTTACAAAAATTATCAAATTATTTCCATGCCTCCGGCATCTAGTGGTGGAGTAGCACTGGGCCAGCTTATGCAAATAATGGAGCCCTACCCTATTAAAGACTGGGGATTCCATGCTATGAAAACGGTTCACTTGATGGTTGAAGCTGAAAGAAGAGTTTATGCCGATCGCGCAGAACATTTGGGAGATATGGACTTTTATGCCGTTCCCATCGACTCCCTACTTGATAAAAAATACCTTAGCTCTCGTATGGAAAGCTTTAGCCTTGATACAGCCACTGCAAGTGAAGCCATATTTGCTGGTGAATTTTCCAATCAGATGGAAAGCTTTGAAACGACACATACTTCCGTTATCGATTCTGATGGAAATGCGGTTTCTGTGACAACTACAATTAATTCCAATTTTGGATCAAAAGTAGTGGTTGAAGGTGCCGGATTTTTCCTCAACAATGAAATGGATGATTTTAGTGCTAAACCTGGTGTTCCAAATCAATTTGGCTTGGTGGGTGCAGAAGCCAATGCTATTCAACCCGGTAAACGCATGCTAAGCTCCATGACGCCAACCATCGTTGAAAAGGATGGAGATATATTTATGGTTTTAGGGGCACCGGGTGGATCTACCATAATTACCGCAGTATTTCAGGTAATCCTGAATGTCATCGAATTTGATATGGAGCTCGAAGAAGCGGTAAATGCTTGTCGATTTCACCACCAATGGCTTCCAAATGAGATCAAATATGAAGAAAATTGTTTCACGCAAGTGGAATTAGACTCCTTGCAAGCAATGGGGCACAAACTGAAAGAAGTAAGCCGTATGGCTGTTATAAAAGCTATTCACAAAATGGATTCCGGCAAGCTTCACGCCGTAGGTGACCCCAGAAATCCGGACGATGATGTTGCCGGATATTAAACAATTCAGAAGTTGCTCAGTTATGGCAATAAACCTTCTTAATATGAAAAAGACATTTCTGAGCATTTTCTTTTTGTTTTCTGCCATTTGCGTCTGGGCGCAAAATGATATACTACTTGATTACAATCAAAACCGGTTGGAAAAACAACGCAAGAGCATGCTCATACTCGGCACCTGGGCTGTTGGAAATATTGCCGCTGGGGCGGCATTATATGGTCAACACGAAGGTTCAGAACGCCAATTCCATATCATGAATGCGGGTTGGAATGTAGTTAATCTGGGGCTTGCTACCCT
Organism: Saprospiraceae bacterium; assembly: GCA_022763215.1. GTDB lineage: Bacteria > Bacteroidota > Bacteroidia > Chitinophagales > Saprospiraceae > JALEHC01. Next base: position 1,356 of record JALEHC010000303.1, on the reverse strand, counting down.
TGGCTATTTTAATGCAATGAAAACCGATCCTTCCTCCCTTGGTCTGTTTGAAAGCATAGAAGCACAAAATGCCATTGAAAAAACATTTTTGTTTAATGGTGGCCTTGATGTCGGTTATATGTTGGGTGGACTTTATTTAATGGAACGAGCAAAAACAGCCGATAAAAATGCGGATCAATTGAAAGGTTTTGGAAAATCAATTGTACTTCAGGGCGCATTTCTGTTTGTATTTGATCTGGCTGCCTATTTTTGGCAAAATAATCATGCTCAGGATATTAGTCCTTTATTAAGTGGCTTGTATTTCGATGGACAACAATTAGGGTTTTCATTGGTCTTTTGAAAAACGAGTTGGCTGGGAAATGCTTAGATTTTTCCTCTTTTTCCCAGCTCAATAACTTCTACATCTCTTAATTTTCCTTGGTCAATAGAAAAACGGACCAAGGTTTTTACCTGATGAAAACCATGATTCCCACATGCACCAGGATTAATATGGATGAGGTTATGCTTTTTATCGGGCATGATTTTCAAAATATGAGAATGCCCACAAATAAATAAATCCGGAGAATTAATTGCCATGATTTCCCGAATACGCTTTTTATAGCGGCCTGGATAACCACCGATGTGTGTCATCCAGACATCCATACCTTCACAATCGAAGCGCAAATCTTCCGGAAAATGCCTTCGTACAATATGATCATCAATATTGCCATAAACGGCACGAAAAGGCTTAAACTTTTCAAGTCGATCAACGACTTCGAAATCGCCAATATCACCGGCATGCCAAATCTCATCACATTCATCAAAATAATCAAACACCTTTTCTTCCAGATGAGAATGGGTGTCTGACATGAGTCCGATTCGTATCATTTAGTCTATTTCGAGCACAAGTTTTCCAAATTGAAGGCCTTTATCCATTCGGTCGAAGGCTTCTGCTCCATTTTCAAGCTTAAATACCTTGTCAATTACAGGCTTTACTTTTTTCTCTGCCACGAATTTCAGCATTTCTGCAAATTCTTCATCACTCCCCATTGTAGAGCCTTTAATATTTACTTGCTTCCAAAATATTGCCTGTGGACTTAAGCCGTTTACCTTACCTCTAGTGCCGCCATAAGTCACAATATTGGCACCATAATTACAAAGTCGAAGTAGTTTCGAAAAACCATCTCCACCGGCACTATCGATAATGACGTCCATTGGTCCTGCTTTTTCAAGCAAACGTTTATTCCAGTCTTCGGTCTTATAATTCACCCCAGCTTTTGCACCAAGAGATACGGCCTTTTCAATCTTTTCATCGGAACCAGAAGTAACAAACACTTCGGCACCAGCTGCCAGCGCAAATTGTAAAGCTGTCAGGGC
>JALEHC010000302.1 GCA_022763215.1 Saprospiraceae bacterium | reverse complement strand
TTCCAAACGTACAGGTAATCGTCTCATGGTCTGTATATTCGAACTGACCGGTGGAACTCATATCTTTTTTGGTACCATCATAATGTGCTTGATGGAGTACGACCAATCTTTTCACAACTTGTCCATCTTCATAAAATTGTAGGGTTGAGCGATAGACATAGCCATCGAAATTACCTCCGGCTACCCAATCAATGCTTGCGGACAAGCTTCCAACATACTTTTTTCCAATTTTCACCTTTGTCATAGACGGATTTCCTTTCTGCTTCCCGAATATACACACATGCATTTCTTGGCATTTTGGGCAGCTTTCTGTTTCTTTAAGTGACGAATTAAAATTAGGAATAAGTGATCCATTAGGAAATAATCCAATGTGAAATTTATTCCTAATCCCGTCCAACTATTAATGACAAATATATAATTATGTCTAAAATACAGCCCTTAACTATCCTTTTCTTCACGGTTTTGGTCTCATTTGGCTATAGCCAAACTCCAGCCAATCAGTCGTCGTTGAGTATTGAGCAAATTATGCAAGGCGACCGTTTTGTCGGTTATTTGCCCGATCAAATCAGATGGTCAGATGATAGCCAAACGATTTTCTTTCGCTGGAATCCGGATATGGATACCCTTCGTAGTCAATACAAAATCGGAATAAACGACCAACAACCGCAGCGCAGAAGTATGGAAGAACTCCAAAATGCGCCCTCTAATGGTGATTATAACAAAGACAAAAGCCTGAAGATATTTGAAAAAAATGGTGATCTGTATTTGATGAACCGCAACAATGGTACAAGCACTCAACTTACCAATACCATTGACCGCGAGTCTTCACCCAGCTTTACTGCTGATGGGAAGCATATCGTTTATACTTTTGACAACAACCTTTTTCTCCGCTCTATCAAAGACGGTAGTCTTACCCAGATTACCAACTTTACGAAAGGTGGAAAGAAAGGTGATTCTCGTCAAAGCGAAATGGAAAAATGGCTGGAAGAAGACCAGCTAAGTGAATTTGATATTCTGGCAGAACGCAAAGCCACCAGTGAATTGCGGAAAGCCCGTAGAGATGCCATGCAAGTTGACCGACCTGCGCCTATTTATTTTGGCGGAAGCCGCGTATCCGGCCGTCAGTTGAGTCCTGATATGCGTTATGTTACCTATCGACTTACTAATCGAAGCAATGCCGAAGGAACAGATGTACCTGATTTTGTAACGGAATCTGGCTATACCAAAAACCTCAATGCTCGCTCCAAAGTGGGTAGTCCACAAGATACTTACGAAATGGGCATATACGATCGGGAGAGAGATACCTCTTATACCATCGACACCAAACAAATAGAGGGTATATATGACAAACCAGCCTTTTTGGAAGCTTATCACGAAGGCGACGAGCCTTTTAATGACCAATACGACAAGCCCCGGGAAGTTGTCATCCACGGCCCTTATTTTTCTGACAATAGTCAGGCCATAGTCGTCATTCGCTCTATGGATAATAAAGACCGCTGGATTTCTTTGCTCGATCTGGAATCGGGCGAGCTTACTACGCTTGACCGCCAACATGATGATGCATGGATTGGTGGACCTGGAATTTCTGGCTGGAATTTTTCAGGCGGAAATGTGGGCTGGTACCCAGACAATGAGCATATCTGGTTTCAATCAGAAGAAACGGGTTATTCGCATCTGTACAAACTCCATATCAAAACCGGTAAAAAGACAAAACTTACGACCGGAAGTTTTGAAATACTGAGTGCAGAAATGTCGGATGACAAAAAGTATTTCTACATCAGCTCTAATCGCGAAACACCACATGAACAACATTTTTACCGCATGACTACGGATGGTGGTAAAATGGAAAGACTGACCGAGAAACCCGGCCGTCACGATGTTACGCTTTCTCCTGACGAAAAATGGATGGCTATTCGCTACAGCTATAGCAATCAGCCTTGGGAGCTATACATTCAGGAAAACAAACCCGGTGCAAAGCCTCGACAATTAACCACCTCCACGACGGAGGCTTTTAAATCTTATGATTGGCGGAAGCCAGAAGTTATTCGATTTACAGCCAGTGATGGCGCAAAGGTTCCGGCTCGTTTGTACCAGCCGGAAACAGGCAAGAAAAACGGCGCAGCCGTAATTTTTGTCCACGGTGCTGGTTATTTGCAAAACGTACACAACTGGTGGAGCAGCTATTATCGAGAATATATGTTTCACAATATCTTGGCAGATAATGGTTATACCGTTCTTGACATTGACTATCGTGCCAGTGCTGGCTATGGCCGCGATTGGCGAACGGCTATTTATCAGTTTATGGGCGGAAAAGACCTGAGCGATCAGGTAGATGGTGCGGCCTATTTGGCGAAAGCCCACGGCATAGACCCTGACCGCATAGGTATTTATGGTGGTTCGTATGGTGGTTTTATTACGCTAATGGCCATGTTTACGTCACCAGAAACGTTCAAAAGCGGTGCAGCGCTTCGGTCTGTAACAGACTGGGCACACTACAACCACCCTTACACCTCCAATATACTGAATACACCGGTAGAAGATCCGGTAGCTTATCGCAAAAGCTCGCCTATCTATCATGCCGCAGGACTTAAGGGCAACCTGGTGATCTTGCATGGTATGGTAGATACCAATGTACAATTTCAGGATGTCGTTCGCTTATCGCAAAGATTGATTGAGTTGGGGAAGGACGACTGGGAGTTGGCTGTATTTCCGATGGAAGGCCACGGTTTTGTAGAGCCGAGTAGCTGGGCGGATGAATACAAGCGGATTTTTAAATTATTTCAGACGACTCTTAGATAGATCATTAACACTTAAAACATAAAAACGAACAGACCATGACAACGATGTTAAATGTTGTAATCGGTATCATTTTTGTACTGCTGCTCTTTAGTTTGCTGGCGACTACAATCATGGAACTGCTGGCGGGTGCATTGGGGCTTAGAGGTCAAAACCTCAAAAAAGCGCTCAAAAACATGCTGGCGACCACCGACGCCGATGAAATGATACTCGAAAAATTTCGGAATAATGCCTTGTTCAAACAACTCTCCTATCAGTTTGGTAAAAAGCATTACAATCCATCTTACTTGAGTTCTGATTCATTTCAATCGATCCTATTTGATGTTATTTTGGACGGTAAAGACCTGAATGTAGATAACATCAAAAAACAAATTGATGAATTACCGGATGAAGCCCTAAAAAGTGTGCTCAATCAGTTTTTGCAAGAATCAGAAGAACAATTGGATGGATTTCGGGTCAAAGTAAAAGATTGGTACAATAGCATTATGGATCGAGCATCGGGCTGGTACAAGCGTTATACACAGCGCATTCTGATACTGGTTGGCTTTTTTATTGCAATTACCTTTAATGCAGATACCATTGCCATATATAATCGACTTGAAAAAGACCCAGCACTGCTTCAACAAGTAGTCGATATGGCCGTACAATACACTGGCAATGGGCAAAACCTAGGCGTAGTAGAATCAGATCCTGAATTTGAGCAAGCTTTACAAAATGTAAAAACTATTCTTAATCAAGAACTAGCTGCTATCAAATCACCATTGGGGTTAGGTTGGCACAATGTCGATCTGAAGGATTTGTCGATAACCGATTGGCTCATTAAACTACTTGGGTGGACGGTAACTGCATTATCTGTTTCGCTGGGTGCTCCGTTTTGGTTTGACCTACTTCGAAATCTAGTCAATCTTCGAGGAGCCGGCAAAAAACCAGAAGAATAAAAACATAAATATGCTGGATCAAATAGAAGTATTACGCATTACGCGCAACAATATTTTAAAGTTGGCAAACAACTTCACCCTTGAAGAACTCAACCGAATTCCCGAGGGTTTTAACAACAACCTGATGTGGAATTTGGGCCATGTGCTCGTCACTCAGCAGTTGCTTTGTTATGGGCTTTCAAGCTTGCCCATGGCCTTTGAACAGGACGTGATTGATAGCTTCCGCAAAGGTTCCAAACCAGAAGGGGACGTGGACGAGGCCTCGTATCTTCACTTTCGTGAAATGGCACACCAAACCATCAAGCAATTGGAACAAGATTTGGAAGCGAAACGCTTTCAAAAATTCAGGGAATACCCAACCAGTTATGGCGTCACACTGCACAATATTGAATCTGCGATTCAATTCAACAACCTGCACGAAGCCATGCACTTGGGTACTATGATTGCGCTCACCCGAGCACTTTAGATGCAGAACTGAATCAAAATTACGGAACGGATAAGTGCTATTTAGGGTACTTATCCGTTTTTACCTTTCGGTAAATGCATGTGGTACTGGTTGTGTGAGAGAACATCGTTAGTCGCCCTTAAATATTTACATGAAATCCGTAAAAAAATAGACATGTATAGATTGTTAATTTGTATTTTATTGATAACACACCTTTCTCACATTAGAGCCCAAAACTTAATTCAGAATGAAAGTTTTGAGGAAGTTACTAATTGTCCCCCTGGAATTGGTAATGGTTCCACATCCTATATTTCCTATGCGGATAGTTGGGAATATTTCATGAGAACACCAGACTTTTTTCATTCATGTGGTGCTGAGGATGCATCTGTTCCAATTAATTTTTTTGGAGATCAGGAACCTGCTACAGGTAATGCTTATGCTGGCTTTATTGCATACATTGAGCTACTTCAAAATCTGAGAGAAGGAATAATAACTGAGCTTTCATCTCCACTCGTTATAGGAGAGACGTACTATTGCTCTTTTAAAATATCATTGGCTGATCGTTCTGAAATAGCATGTAATAATATTGGAATGCTATTTACGACTGAACTAAATCAAATTTCATTTTCTCAAAGTGAATCCGACCTAGGAAATTTTTCTCATATATTTGAACCCCAAGTAATTGTCAATAAAGCGGGCTGGACATCAGTTAGCGGAAGTTTTGTGGCAGATAGTAGTTATCAGTATGTCAGTATTTTAAACAACTACACCGATGTTAATACGGAGGTTATGGAAGTACCAGTTAGTGGAGATATCATACCAGGTACCGCTTATTATTTTGTGGATGATGTTTGTGTTTCATCTAATCCAAGCGATTGTCAAATAGCAACTACAATTAGAGAAATCAACAAAGGTTTAGCGTTAAAAGTGTATCCAACAATTACGCACTCAGAGATTAATATTGAGTTCTTGAGCCTCAATGAAAAGATAGAAATTGAAATATATAATATAGGAGGAGGATTAATAACTTCCTTAAGTTTTGAAAATACTGATAAGTTGAAAGTCAATTTGGATAATATTACTCCTGGCGTTTATCTGTTAAGAATTAAATCAAAAGATAAATCTGCGACAGAATTAATATTTAAACAATAAGAAATCAAATTCCATCTCCAAACAATGTACATGACATAAGACTTGCTATCGCTGCGTCCGCTGCATGTTATGTGCAACTACCAAAAAAACTTAGAAACAAATGAACACTACCACAATATTTGCTGCAACTTAACAGAATAGAAAGATGCTTCAATTTGAATATATCGTACTTATTTTGACCTACACGGCTTTAATAATTTCGTTGTTTCTACAAATACTGTGTTTCCAAAAGAAAATAGAGAACCGGGAAACCATTGGGCTTACAATTTCACTATTATTACTGTTAATTTCGATCAGTGTTTCTCCTTTGTTACCAGAAGAAGAAACGACTACCTTATCCACTTTGCTCTGTATGATTTTAGTAGCAGCAGCTACTTTTTTGGATACATTAAGCCAACAAAAACATTCAATCCCTGTCAAATTCAAAAATATACACATTGGACTTTCTGTAGCCTTGGTACTTCTTGTGATTGTCTCAAAGTTCCTGAGTTTTATGTTTTTTGCCCAATGGGGGGTGGTCATCTTTTTAATTACATCCATAGTAATATCGATGCTGATTACAAGGCTAACAAAGCCCGTTCGACAATTTCAGCATTTGGAAAAATCAAATAAGGTTTTCGCCTTAACTTTTTTAATTCTTACACCTATTTACCTAATTTTCCATTACGCTTTTGAGAATCAGTACCAACAATTTCAAATAGGTTTTTTACTGTACTTTGCCTTTACCGCATTAGCCGTTCGAAAAATTTATGACGACTTGCAAAAACTGTCCCTGATAAATAATGATATATCCCCCAATGAACAGCAGTTCAAAAACTATGGTCTAACAGAAAGAGAACAAGAAATTGCTACCCTGCTTCACAAAGGAATGACTTATAAAAGTATTGCCGAACAACTTTTTATTTCCCTTCCTACCGTTAAAACCCACGCAAGTAATATCTACAAAAAGTGTAGTGTAAAAACACGAAATGAATTAGCCAATTTACTCTCTGCCAACTAATACCCACAACCTACTGATTATCAACACTCATACTTTTGTATGAGATCCTATTTTTAGGCTTAAATCCTACTTTTGACCGATTGTGTGCATCTTGTATCACTCATAATTTTGCTTCAAAAGTTAAAATAATGAAGTACAGATTATTACTCATTGCAATCATTGGATTTTATGCCTTTCGATCAAACGCTCAAGATTTGGCATTGCATTCCACAGATGTTCCAAGCCTATTTATTAGCAAAGACTATCTTGCAGAACTGAATTCCCCGCAAGGAGATTCAGCAAACTACATTAAGTTCTTTATTGCTTACGATTTTGGAGAAGCTGCTTTAAACCAATTCAGATCACTGGGTGGCGAGTTGGGTCTTCGATTTAAGAATGACCATCTTTTAAGACTTTCTCACACCAATCTTTACCTATCCGAAAAGCATCTTTCATCAGGTTTTGCAAGTGCTGTTGATGGCGAAAAAGTAAAGGGAAAGCAATTTGGTTTTGAATTATTCTATGACTTACCTGTTTTTTTTAAAGGCCTCTACTTAGCACCTTCTGTAGGATACTACGTCCATGAATACACGCACACCATCCTTAACGAAAAGCTTGAAAAGTCCTCTTTCACTACAGGTGTAGCCATCAGTTTTACAGAAGTGGATTTGTTTAAAGTAAAAGGAATGTACTACAGGCTTTCTGTTCCATTCAGATTCCATTTTACCCCCATTAAGGAAACGAACCTAGGAGACACCACCATCAAAAACAATCTATTTGATAACAGTATTTGGTTTTTCGTTGGCTTTCAATTTTAATTAGTGTGAATTAGCAATTATTGTTTTTAGCTGTTTAAGCGTTTTAAGCATACAGGCACAAGATAAAGCAAAGGCTATACTTTAATAAAAATATGCTTGCGATAAAGCCACCAAGCTACCAACCACAGTACCAATACATTTGTGAGTGCATAGGCTAATGAGGCATTGTAATCAGAAAATATTGCCAAATAGCCATGCTCATATATCCAGCCTTGTAGTGTAATCAATTCCCCTCCGCTTCCTTCCCAACGGATGTAATACATCAGCTTGGCCAGAATTCCTGACAAAATGTACACAAACAGGGCATTCATGCCGTATACGGCAAAAGGCCATGCCCATTTGCGATAAGCATGGATATCAACCAGCCAGTAAATAACCCCCAGAAATAAAAGCGCTATGCCACTGGTGTAGACAACATAGCTGCTTGTCCAGATTTTTTTGTTGATCGGAAATGCTAAATCCCAAATTAGTCCTACTGCAACCAGCAAAGTGCCTGCGACCAACAAACCGCTTACTTTTTCAAAATCACTTTTTGAGGTTTTTAACCAAAGTCCAGTCAAAGCACCACTTATACCGGTCACCACTGCCGGAAGTGTGCTCAGTAAGCCTTCTGGGTCCCAAGTGCGCGACTGTGACCAAAGGTGGCCGCTCAGCAAAAACCGATCCAGCCAAGCTCCCAGATTAGTCTCTGCTTCAAGATTTGGCGAAAGCCCGCCCGGTACTGGTACCAACGTCATTAGTGCCCAATACAGCAACAACAACCCAATACCACAAATCAAAAGTTGTTGTGCATTCAACCGAAGAAACAGCACCGCAACTATACCATAAACCAGCGCGATACGCTGCAAAACGCCCGGAATTCGCAGACTTGAAAAATCATACAAAAAGAAGCCCAATATGCACATCGCCCCAGCGATAGAAAGAAAAATATATAACAGCAGCTTACGCGAAATGGCCGCCGGAGGCAGGCTCTCGCGATACACGATAACCAACAATGCTGACCCCAGCAGAAAAAAGTGCAGATAATGCACCGCTGTCCAGTCGGGATATCTGGCTTTGAAGCCAAAATACGGGAAGGCTGCCAGGAATAGTCCCCAGCCAAAGATGATGAGGGTCCGACGCAAGATTTTTCGGTAAACCGGAGATAAGCCTTCGCTTTGCGCCTTGCGCTTAGCAAGTGAAAAGCTGACAGAGACGCCGACAATAAACAGGAAAAACGGAAATACAAGATCCGTTGGCGTACAACCATGCCAATCGGCATGTAATAATGGCGGGTACACCGTAGACCAATTGCCTGGGTTATTGACCAGGATCATCCCGGCTATGGTCAGTCCGCGAAATACATCTAGTGAAACCAGACGTCCTTGAGGTATGGAAGATTTCATAAAAGTTAAGTTGGTAATTCGTTCTTATGAAAATAAGAAATTGGCAGGAGACTGTCTGCAACCTTCAAATATTTTGCTTGTCATTCGGGATGGATAGTATTTCTTGTCTGATGAGATGACAAAATTTCCAAAACAAAATAAAAAGTAACCAAAATGAAAAACTCACTTTTATTGCTCCTGATGTTGTTTATCGCAACCCAATCTGCTTTTTGCCAACGTAAGGGTAAGACCAGAGTTTCTGGTCCAGTAGAAACCAGAGATATTCAAATTGATGATTTCCACTCTATTGGTATGAGTGTGGGGGCTAAAGTATACCTTTCGCAGGGGCCACAGAAAGTAAGTGTCAAAGCACAAAGTGATTTGATTGACTTATTGGAGCGTGAAGTTGAAAAAGGTGCCTGGAAAATTGAATTTACCAAGCGAGTAACCAATTATGATGGCAAAATGGAAATATACATCACCATGCCTGATGTAAAATCCATAGCGATTGCTGGCTCAGGGGACATCATCGGCAAAACACCTTTCAATAACTTGGATAAAGTGTCTTTCTCTATTAGTGGCTCAGGAGATATTGCGTTTTCGGGTTCCGCCAATAGTGTCAAAATCAGTATTGCAGGTAGTGGCGACGTGAGTGTGGAAGACCTAAGAACACAAAGCTGTTCGGTAAGTATTGCAGGTAGTGGCGATGCGAATGTGCATGCAACGGAAGAATTAAAGGTGAGTATTGCCGGCAGTGGCGATGTCAACTATAAAGGTAAGCCCCGCGTAAAATCAAGTATTGCGGGTAGCGGAAACTTGAATTCGATGTAAGGTTTTATACATTTTTATAACAGGGCTGCTCCATTTTATGGTAGCAGCCTTTTGGTTAATCCCCTAATTCGAGTTGGTTTTTAACCAAGTTAAAATAGTAAGATTTAGCAGCTACCAATTCTTCGTGAGTCCCCTCCTCTACCAACTTTCCTTTTTCCAAGACGACAATTTTATCTGCATTTTTTACGGTACTTAAGCGGTGGGCCACAACGATTACCGTTTTGCCTTCATAAAACTGCTGCATATTTTCTACGATAATTTTTTCATTATTGGCGTCGAGTGAATTTGTAGCTTCATCAAAAAACAGGAAAGAAGGATTTTTATAAACCGCTCTGGCAATCAATATCCGTTGTTCTTGACCTCGGCTCGTTTTATTGCCAGTACTTCCTAATTTGGTATTATAACCAAGCGGCAAACTTGAAACAAATTCATCCAGGTTGGCCATTTTCACAGCTTGTTGCAATCGTACCCGATCAATAGTTTCGCTACTTTCCGCAATATTTTGAGCTATACTTTCTGAGAAGATAAACCCATCCTGCATAACGGCACCACATAGCTTTCGCCAAACGCTTTTTCTGATGTGTGGCAGGTGCATACCTCCAAGCTTGATATGGCCCTCATTAGGTTGGTAAAACCCAAGCAGTAATTTGACAAGCGTCGTTTTTCCACTGCCACTCGTTCCTACTATGGCGGTTACTTTTCCTTTCGGAATAGTCAGGTTGATATTTTTGAGAGCATAAGGCGATAATTCATTATAGCGAAACGACAAATTTTCGATATGAATGTCTGCCATTTCTGGCAATAATTCCAGCTCGGCTCCGGTATCTTTTTCCTCTTCTTCCATCTCATAGATTTCGCCCATTCGTTCGAGGCTAATCTTGGCATCTTGCGTGGTTCTCAAAAAACTAGAAAGCCTTTGTAGCGGTGCATTCAACTGGCCAATAACAAACTGAATAGCCAGCATTTCCCCCAGGGTGAGTGTACCTTGAATCACAGCTTGTGCAGCCAATACTGTAATAAAAATATCTTTGACCTGACTGATAATTTCGGCCCCCACATCCTGTAGTTGGGTAATGCGAAGAGATTTCACCTGTGCCCGAAACAAGCGAGCCTGGATATTCATCCACTGCTGTCGCTTCCGGTATTCACTTTGCTGAAGTTTGATTTCCTGCATCCCTCGAATCAGTTCGATCAGCATAGCTTTATCATTACTGGATTCTTTGAATCGAAGGGTATCAATTTTGCGTCGGTATCTCAGAAAATAGGCTAACCACAGTACATAAAGAATTGCTGCAAACCAGAAAACCCCAAAAATCAACCAATTAAACAAGCCCAGAACAACACTGAAGACAATGATATTGAAGATCGAAAACAATACATTTAGTGTAGACCCCGTCAAGAAGGATTCGACGCGGCGGTGGTCACCGATCCGCTGTAAGAGATCGCCCTCCATTTTACTGTCGAAAAAACCGATCGGCAGTCGCATTAGCTTACGCAAAAAATCAGAGATAAGCGAAACATTGATGCGCGTGCCCATGTGCAGTAGTGTCCAGCGTTGTACAATATTTACCGAAAGGTAACCCGCAAAAAGTGCTAATTGAGCAATCAGGATTAACCAGATGAAATCAATATCCTGATTATTGATACCTGTATCGACTATGGATTTGGTAAGGAACGGCAAGACCAACTGCAATAGACTCGCCAAAAACAGCATGACGATTAGCAGCGTGTTGAATCGGCGAAACCGCCGAAGGTAAGGCCACAAAAAGCTAAAACCGACCCTTTTGCGTTGTTCGCCTTCTTGTTCGAAGAAACTTTCGGACGGTTCTAACACCATAACTACACCTTGATCACCATCGCTGGCCCAATGTTTTTTAAAAGTAGAGAAGCTCAGTTTTTGCTTTCCGACGGCTGGGTCAGCAATCCAGATACCGGATTTAGTGATTTTGTAAACAACGACGAAATGGTTTTGATTCCAGTGCGCAATAAGTGGCAAGGGCAATCTTTTCAGGTCAATAGCTTCCGGATCGTCCGTCTCGAAGGGGATTTTAAACGAATAAGTATTCAGGCCGATAGATTCAGCAGCCCGAACGATGCCCTGCATAGAAACCCCTTCCCGATCAATGTGGCTGCGTTCGCGTAAGCTTTGCAAGCTGTAATGCCTGCCATGAAACTTAGCAACCATCCGCAGACAAGTCGGACCGCAGTCCATTGCATCTAATTGCTCATAAAATGGAAACTTGGCCATAAATGTAATGTGAGTGAAGCCAATTTACGACTTTTCGGGTAGAGTTAAAATTTAATA
>JALEHC010000042.1 GCA_022763215.1 Saprospiraceae bacterium | reverse complement strand
TGCAATTATTTCTTTGGGATAAGCACTTATCTGCTTCTCCATTTAGCGTAAGCGGAAATGAAATCGAAGCTGAAGTAGCACAATTTACACCTCTTTCGGAGTTGGAAGCACCACTATTTTATGTCGAAAATACGCCGCTTGCTTGTGAACCACTGCCTTTGCCCCATCCTGTCAATGGCAAAATAGCACTGGTGGATAGAGGTAACTGTACCTTCACCCAAAAAGTCAATCATGTGCAGCAGGCGGGTGCACTGGCCTGTATCGTTTGTAACAACAATGATCAACCGCCTTTTGCAATGGGCGGCGATAGTACCAATATCAGCATTCCGGCTTTGATGATTGGTAAAAGCGACTGCGATCTACTCAAGGCTCAGCTTGCGCAAAATGATAGTCTGCTTGCTCAGATTTCCAACCCAAGTGATTACTTTTTGATGGACAGCGACTTTGATAATGCCGTCATCGCCCACGAATATGCCCACGGCATATCAATCCGGCTAACAGGCGGAGCCGGAACGGCTTCCTGCCTCAAAAATGAGGAACAAATGGGTGAAGGCTGGAGCGATTTTATCGCACTTATGGCGACTATGAAGCCAAGTGACACAGCCGAAAAAGCCCGAAGCATCGGCACTTATATTTTGCACGAAAGTGCAGATGGCCCCGGCCTGCGGCCTATGCTTTACAGTCCTGACATGAGCATCAATGATGCTACTTATGATGATATCAAGGTATTATCCGCACCTCATGGCCTTGGTTTTGTATGGTGTACCATGCTTTGGGAGATGACTTGGGCACTCATTGACGAACACGGCATGGAAACTGGTTTTGACCTAGCTATGCAACTTGTTGTAGAAGGCATGAAATTGCAAGCTTGTCGACCTGGTTTTGTGGATGCGCGCGATGCTATTCTTTTGGCTGATGAACAAATTACCGGTGGTGACAATCAAGCACTTATCTGGCAGGCTTTCGCCAAACGCGGCCTGGGTTATAGTGCACAACAAGGAAGCAGTGAAAATAAAAACGACGGAACCGAAGCCTTTGACCTTCCGCCTTGCTTATTGCCAACCGCTCAATGTCAAGACATTACAGTTTATCTTGATCAATATGGCCAAGCATTCATTACGCCCGACCTGCTTGATAATGGCAGCTTTAGTTGTACTGGCAACCTTGATTTTTCAGTAGAAGGTGAGGCATATTATTTTTTAAGCTGTGCCGATATTGGACATACCCAACTAGCATTGGAAGTAACCGACGAAGCTGGAAACACCGATAGTTGCTATTCAAACATTGAGGTAAAAGATACCATTGCTCCCTTCCCGATTTGTGATCAAATTCGTATCAACCTGAGCGAAGCCAATGCCATCTTTGCAGAACAACTTGCACAACAATCCATTGACAATTGTAGCCCGAAAGAGGACTTTCAATATAGCTTCGAAGAACTATTTTTTACACCAGATCAACTCGGAAAAAACCAAATCGTCATCAGTATTAGTGATGCATACGGCAATACAGATAGTTGCACTGCCACCGTTCATGTAGAACTTGGCAACTTGCCGATAACCAACGGCCGGCCACAGATGCGTACCAATTTAGACCATAATCATTTTGTCTTATTTCCTAATCCAGCGAACCATACACTATACATAAAAACGAATCAGCCGACAGCCACTCAAATCAATATTTACAATCAACAAGGCCAGTCGGTACTTTCTCCGATCCAGTTTTCAGGAGAAGAAACCCAAATCAATATTGCCTCCTTGCCTCCGGGCGTGTATTGGGTTCAGCTATCAGACCAACAAGATTGCCAAACGCAAAAATTAGTGGTGTACTAAAATCAATCGGCTTCATGCAGCTGTGATGTCAAAATATTTCATCACGACAGACAAGGCATTGTACTTCACTAATTGTCTATATTTGTAAAGCAAATGCACAATTAACAGCCATGAAGCCAGCCAAAATATTAGTGGTTGATGATGAACCACAGTTTGAAAGATTGATACTTCAGCTTTTTCGCAAAGATGTCCGAAAGGGAACCTATGAGTTTACTTTTGCACTCAATGGACTGGAAGCCTTGGAAAAGCTCGATCAGAACCTCGACTTTGATATGGTTCTAACGGATATCAATATGCCTCAAATGGATGGCTTGAGTTTGCTGGAAAAAATTTCACAAAAATATCCCACTCTTCGGGTTGTCATTATTTCGGCTTATAACGATATGCCCAATATCCGAAAAGCTATGAATCTGGGAGCTTTCGATTTTATTACCAAACCCATTGCTTTCCCCGATCTTGAAAAAACCATCCAAAAAACACTGGAAGAAGCTGCCCTTGTCCGACAGGCAGAAAAAGCAAAAGAACTGGACAAAAAAAACCAACAACTCGAAGAACTTGATCGCATCAAATCACGCTTTTTTACCAATATCTCTCACGAATTCAGAACACCGCTCACGGTCATTGACGGCATGGCCGAACAAGTAGCCGAAAAGCCAGAACAATGGCTACAAAAAGGAGTGGGTATGATTCGACGCAATACCAATCAATTGCTGGAATTAGTCAATCAAATTCTCGATCTCAGCAAGCTGGAATCCGGTAAACTTCAGGCACAATACGTACAAACAGACCTCATCCCCTACCTCCGAAACCTCATCGAACCATTTCTGCATTTGGCGGAAGCCAACGACATCGAGCTAAAAATGGAATTACAGCCCGATAAACTTATCATGGATATTGATCCTGAAAAAATGATGCGCATCTTGACTAATTTGCTCAGCAATGCCATCAAATTTACACCAGAAGGGGGCCATATTTTGGTGCAATTGCAGCAACAGGAGAGCCAGGTAGAGATTAGCGTAAAAAACACAGGGCCAGGAATACCCAAGGAAGACCGCTCTCAAATATTTGATCGTTTCTATCAGGTGGAAGGCTCTTTTGGCACCGGTATTGGCCTTTCTCTCGTCAAACAACTGGTCGAATTATTTGGCGGAAGCATACAAGTAGATAGCGAGGTGAATAGTGATACCACTTTTACCGTTAATTTGCCGATCAGGCAGGAAGCTACACAACAGTTGGCTCCCCTTTCGGGAAATGACATCATTTCTTACCCAGTAAACCAATCGGCTCCGATAGTCGCAAACGATACAGCCTATGAACTGCCTCAATTATTAATAGTCGAGGATAATCCGGATGTCGCCCACTATTTGATCAGTATATTGGAAGGCCACTTTCAGCTCTCGCTTGCGCGAAATGGGCAGGAAGGCATCGAACAAGCATTGGAAAAAGTGCCGGATATTATTGTATCGGATGTAATGATGCCCCAAAAAGACGGTTTTGAACTTTGCGAAAGCCTGAAAAATGATGCCCGAACCAGCCATATTCCCATTGTTTTGCTTAC
>JALEHC010000301.1 GCA_022763215.1 Saprospiraceae bacterium | reverse complement strand
TTGTTCCTGCTTGAAGATAATTCGGGCTCTAGTACCGAGTATGATTTGTTTATCGCAATTCCACTGAGTGGAATGAAAGTAGACAATGTCGGAGGTGTTAGCCACGATGGAACAACAAAAGAAACCACTATTACAATTGATATTAGTAGTGGAGCTCCGGTAGATCCGGTTTATTACAAAAAAATTGACATCAACCCCAGCTTTAGTGTAAACGGCTGGAAGATAATTGTTGAAGTAACCGATGGGACGAATACATCAACAAGCACTGTAGAGTACGGAGATGCAGAGACGGATTCGAGCATCACGGTTGTCGCAAGTGATAAAGCGATTGCTGTACCTTATGTTCAAGTAGAGAAAAATGTAAATGGCCGTAAGACTACTTATGAACCGCAATTAATCATAGAGTTGGACGGGCAATCATTTGCAGGAGAGGGCATTTTGTTTAACGAACAATTAGGTGTTGCCGAAACACACATTGTTCTTTATACAGATTCGAGTGCCTCTGCCAGTCGCTTGGATGATGACCTGAGAATTCACGAGCATACTTATCTGGATGCAACTACCAGTACTACTGGATATTTCAGAGCTATTGTAGTGTTGTGTAGTACTTTAGCAGAAGCTGCAGAATACCTAATGGCGATGACGCAGGTCGGAAATGCCAATAGTAGTGCTGCTAGCCGACCAAAAAAGAAAACAACGATTAAGAATAAGTAGTATCAAACATACGGGAAGTTACCCGAGAATAATTACAAGCTCGCAGGTTGCTCTTAAGAATGACCTGAACGAAAAATAGGAATAGGAAAGGAAGTTAACCCGATTTATAATTGGGTTAGCTTCTTTTTTTTGAAATTAAATTTATTTCTAACCAATACCCTTAATGAAAATCAATAAATTTATGCTAAGGTAAATTTCCTTTATCTGATTTTGATAAAAAACTGACCGATGAAAACATTTTTCTTCCTCTTTCTGATTTTAATTTTTCCGCTTTCGCTAAATGCGCAGCAAGCCAGCATGCCGGAACGGATACAGGAAATAAATACCCTGATTGACAAAAAGAAATTAGGGAAGGCAGATGCTGTCTTGGAAATAGAAGAGGAAAAGCAAGAACTTAGCCTCAAAGACAAGTTGGAATTACGGCTACTCCGGGCCAAAATACAAATTGCACAAACCAATTTTACGGCCTCAAATGGTTTGCTGAAAGATATTATCAAACAAAGCAAGGCGAACGGATGGGAATTGCTTGAAGCTAAATCGAAAATTGTATTCGCCACATTGATGAATGAAATTTCTGAATTTCAAGAGGCACAAAAGCTGATTAGTGAAGCTTTGCCGATAATAGAGCAGGGAGGGGATGAAAAATTAATTTCAACGGCCTATATAGAAGCAGCAGATGTGCTTAGTTTGCAAAGAGATGCAAACGGTTCGATTGAATATTTGCAAAAAGCATTAGAGGTATTAAAATCAGGTGATTATCCACAGCTCTCCGGGCATGTACAGTATAATATTTCTAACCATTATTTGAAAAAAGGGGATTTAGAGCAGGCGAGTAGCCATATTGAACAAGCTGAAAAGTTATTTGCTGAAGCAGCTGATGATTATGCTTTAATGGAGTGTTTGCTGATGAAGGCTGCTATCGCTAATAATGCAGATGATTATGACCAGGCGATAGGTTATTATGAGACTTTGATGCATAAAATCGAAAACGGCGAGGCAGATCAAAGAATCCAATTTGATTGTTACCGAAATTTAGCCGGATTGTACTTTAATCTGAAAAAAGATCAACTGGCTTTAGATTATGTAAACAAGGCTTTAAATGCGAAACATGACTTAGTCGATTATGATCAAATGCAGGATTTATACGAAACCCGAGCTTGGACGCAACATGTTCTAGAGCAGTACGAACAGAGCTTCGAGAGCTTTCGCCAGCAAATAGCTTATAAAGACAGCCTTTTGATTGAGCTTGAAGCTTTAAAAGGCGAAACCTTGAAAATATTATTAGAAAAAGAAAAACGCAAAGTAGTTGAGGCAGAATTGGAGCAGGCGAAGCTGGAAAAAGAAGCAGAAGCAAAAGCAAAGTGGGTAGTGGTATTGTTGTTTTCATTGTTTTTGGCGGTTGTATCTATATTCATTTTATTTCAGAGGAATCAATTTGCACAGAAGCAAGCGACATTTGGTAAGTTATTCCGGAAAATGCTGGAGCGACTGGATAGCGAAAAAGATGAAGCCAAGAAAAAAGAACGCAAGCGAATTAGCGACAGCTTACACGATAAAGTGAGTAGTCAGTTGGCTGCCGTAAAATGGGTGTTTGAAGGCAAGATAGATGACTTCCGTCAAAACCGGCTAGAACCTGATGGCCTGGATTCTATTTTGGGGCTTTTGGAAGAAACATATACGGAGACGAGAAGATTGAGCAGAGAAATAGAGACGATGGGGCCTTCTAATAGAATTCAATTGCTTCAACGAGTTTGTCGCGAGGTCGCAAAGTCACAGAAAATGGATTTAGACTTCCGAATTAAGGGCTTCGATCAACCTATTCCGTTTGTGGTAGAAGATCATCTTTTCTGTATTACAATGGTGCTGATTTCGAATGCATTGGAAAATGCGTTCGCTAAAAATATTGAAGTTGTTTTTGAGCGAACAGCGGATACGGTTTTTGTGCGTGTGGAAGACGATGGCCGAGGTTTTGATAAAGGAAAAGTAAAGATGGGATATGGTATCCGCAACATGTATGAACGGGTAGAATCGATGGACGGGGAAGTGGATATGTTTACGCAAAAAGGAAAAGGCACAAAAGTAGAAATTAGAATTCCGGTGAAGGAAAGCTGGGATGAAAAGAAATTGCTTCAACAATAATTAAGACCTAAACACACCTAAAAAATGGACGAAAAAGAACAACCTTATCAAGTTTTAGTGGCAGATGATCATGATTTCGTAGCGGATACTTTGTCTAGAGAATTCAACAATGAGGACGATTTTTCTGTCATTGGAATAGCAGAAAATGGGGGGAAAATCAATGACCTATTAAGACACAGAAATGTTGATTTGTTGCTACTTGATTTATATATGCCGGGTGTGGAATCGGTTCAATACCTTGAAAAGCTTTGCGAGGAATATCCTCATCCCAATTTATATGTTGTAGTGTTAACCGCAGAAGAGAGTGCAACGTACGCAAAACAAGCCATAGAATACGGTGCAAGAGCTTATCTTTCTAAAAAGAACTCCATGGCGAGTTTGAAAGATATGGTGAGGAGAGTTCTAATAAATGATGAAGTCATTATTAATGTTAATGGGGATGAAGGAGAAGAGACAATGCCATTAACTCGTTATGAACTTGAGGTGGTGCGCTGGTTAGTAAAGGGACAGCGGTTCTAAGCATTTAAATACGTATATGAAATAAAATATTACAAGTTCTTTGAAATAGGGGATAAATTTGGCTAAAAAAGATGTTCGATCAATT
>JALEHC010000041.1 GCA_022763215.1 Saprospiraceae bacterium | reverse complement strand
CATGCCCTTAAATCCGGCTATCGAAGATGGTCGGTAGGTTTGATATCCTTGCTCTTTTAGCCAACGCATCAAGTGCTGGTATTTTCGCATTTCAGGCCGATGCAACAAACTGACATAAGCCCCCTGATCTGGAATATGAAAGCCAAAAAGTGCGGAAGTGTAAGCGATCCAGGAAGCCCCTGCGGTAATCGGCGATTGACTCAGGTGCGTGCAAGCCTGCCAGTTTTTTTGCCGTAAGGCAGCCTCCATACCCTGAAGCTGTTGCAGGTAAGTTTCCTTGAGTTCAGGATGATCATACAAAACTTTACCATAAGATTCCAGCACCAAGAAATAGATATTCGGGCGTTTGGCTAAAGCCAAATGCTGGTAAGGTTGATATTGACTAAGCGATTCAAAATCAAAGTTGCGCAAGTAGTTGCGCGTACGCAATGATTGCCGAATGTTGCGGATCAAGGATTGTGTCTGAGATGGAAAAACAATTTTCCCAAATGCTTTGTAGTTGTAGGTCACCAAGCTGTAAAGGCCCAGTAAGGTGATCATTCCAATAGCCACCCACCAAGGCCAGGAAAGTGTCATCCCTGATAGCAAGTGTAACATTTGCCGAAAGGCAAAAAACAGACCAACAAGAAGCCCTAAAATAGCTAATAGAATAAGTCCATTCAAGCCTTTTAAATCCCTAAAAAACAGAGAAGCCCCAGTTTTTAGCATGAGCCAGTCAGAAAAAAATACCGGTTCAATACGATAGATGCTTTCAAAAATATGGTAGTAAATCTGATAACTCAAAAGCACTATAAAAATTAGACTGCCTACAACAGCCAATGCACCAACCGAAGCGGCCGGAAGCAAAAAATAACAGCCCATGACCAATAGAAAAAAGTCAAAACTGAGCCGAAAGATATCATAATTGAAACGATTGATCAGAAAGCGAACGCGTTCTGCCAGGGGCCCGGAAAGTAGTCCTTTATACGGAAAAAAGGTACTACTGGAACGCTCCATAAAATAGCGGGGCAAGAAGAATAAACTATTGAGCCCCAGGAAGTACAACAAAAATTGCAGCTCGACCGGCATGAATCTGTTTTAGAAGTAGACAAACCAGTCGTAATGATACACATTCAAACGCAGTTTTTGGGCTTCTACCTGCTTTCTTTTGTCGGATAACCACTCAGAAAATGCAGAATGTTCCGCTTCAGGCAACATTTCCGGGATTGCTTGTTCCATATAATTCAGATTGGCCAAAAGCATCGCAGTGTCGGTTTCGGCTATCTGCCAATCGCTGCGTCCCCACTCAACATTCACTTGGTGTTTTTTGTAAAAATCAATTGCAAAGTTGGTCACATGGGCACCAAGGGCCATACCAAATGCTTGTGGTCGGTTCATGTGATGAAGGTAACAACGGCTGTAATATTTATCTTGGAAAGTAGCCGTACTCCATTCAAGTCCTGCAATATTAATAGTGGATAACAAGGGGATGCGATGCTCGATCAGCTTTTCAGCAAATGCGACAAACATCTCGGGACTCAATAAATCGAAGACCGCATTGGCGAGTACAACATCGGGCTTAACTGGCAAAATTTCAAATGCAAAGTCCAGAAAGGATTCTTGCAAAGCAAGCAGACGTACTTCATGAAAGCGGCCATTTTTCCGCTTCATTCCAGAAATATGATTTTCAAATTGCTTAACACCGTAGCCTTCAGTGGTCAAGAGTTGCGCTGCCTGTTGAAAACCGAGGGCCAATAATTCGGGATTCAATTCTACGTTGGTCCATTTCTGAGGCGATTCCAACTGACGAAACCAATACCGTAAGTTATTTCCGGTACCAGCCCCCACATCCATCAACTGTATCTCTTTGCGTCCAAAGAAATAGTTTTTAAATGCAGCTTCTACTTGCTGATTTCGAGCTTTTGAATCAAAAGAATAGCGAGTATCCAACCACTCTGCTGTAAAATCCGTTTCCGTCATTATTTATTATTTAATGCGATGTCAATCAAATGAAACCTATCCAAAAGTAGAGCGAGCATCCCTAGCAATTAATAACTGCCTGTTGACAGCATAACCAAAGTACAGGCAATCTCCGTTTCTATACCTTGTTGTTTTGCCAGACGGATTAATTCCGGATTTTCCGTTCCTGGGTTGAAAATAATGCGCTTTGGTTTCAAGCCCAATATGTAGTCATAATAAGGCTTTTGCCGCTCTGGATTCAGATATAGCGTAATGGTATGAACATCATCAATTTGTGGTTGGCCATGCAAAATAGGTGTGCCATCAATTTCACCTTCCCGAATGCCTACAGATACAGCCTCCACATCATTTCGATGTAGCCGATGTACGGCAATATTCGAATAACGGGAAGTATTGGTTGTTGCGCCCAGAACCAGTGTCTTCTTATCCATATTGGGTGTGTTGATTCTAAATGGTAACAAGCAAGCAGCTAGCTTTGTTCCTTTTTAGAAGTTTTCAAAATTTGAAGAAGTACTTCATTTAGCGCCTCCGGCTGGTCAATTGGAATAAAATGACCGCAGTTTTGGATATAATGGGCAGGAATTTCTGAATACTGTTCTGTGATTTTTTTCATGTGTGCATAGCACAATGGATCGCCTTTGGCGATAATAAGGTGTTTCTCACATTGGAGTTCAGATAGTTTTTGGGCAAGGTCTACGAGTTCTTTCTTTTTACCCTTGTGCAGGGGTTCGAGTATTGTTTTTAGTCGCACTTTCGTGGAAATATGCCGCCCGGCCTGAAGAATCTCCCTAATACGATCAGACAATTGTGCATTTCCGCTTTTTGTCATAATGTATCGCATCAAAACATGCAACCCAAATGAGCTTACGAGGAACTGATTGAGCAGAGGCACAGAAAATGAAAAATGGCTCAGCCGATCCAGTGGTGTGCTGAATGGGTACAATACCGTATTTAGCAGAAGCAGTTGTTTGACCCGATCTGTATTTTCACTAGCCCACAAAATAGCAGGCGGCCCACCGACATCGTGTGCAATAATAGAAACTAGTTGATTGATACCAACAACTTCATGAATCAGCTGATTTAAAATTTCCTTCTTCGCTGTAAAGGTATATTGGTGATCTGTCGGATGATCAGAAGCCCCAAATCCCAGCCAATCTATTGCGATCACACGATAAGAAGCAGACAGCTTTTCAATTTGCGCTTGCCAAAGCAGATGATTGACTGGCCAGCCATGGAGTAAGAGTAAAGGCTCGCCTTCTCCGGCAGAAAAGTAGCTTATCTGGTATTGTTGATAAACCAAGCTGTGGTGTTTCATGGCGTGGGTGGTATTTTCCGAAAGGATAAAAAAAAGGCTGATTTCTATTCATGATGCAGAAACCAGCCAATTATATTTTTAGATCACTTAAGCAGTTAGACGGAATTATGATCCGTCACTTATCGTCAATTATACCATTAAACGGATAGGATCTTCCAGAATAGCTTTGAACGTTTGCAAGAACTGAGCACCAGTTGCACCGTCTACTACCCGGTGGTCACAAGAAAGCGTTACTTTCATCATGTGTCCGACCTGGATTTCACCATCTTTAACCACTGGCTTTTCTACGATAGTTCCCACTGCCAAGATGCAAGAATCTGGTGGATTGATGATTGCCGTAAACTCTTCAATACCAAACATTCCCAAGTTAGAAATCGTGAAGGTATTGCCTTGCATATCATCAGGAGACAATTTGCGTTCCTTTGCTTTACCAGCCATTGTTTT
>JALEHC010000040.1 GCA_022763215.1 Saprospiraceae bacterium | reverse complement strand
TTGTGGCTGAGGTTCTGGGTTATTGATTTTTTGTATGATTTCGTTGATTTCATCAACGGTCACTTCATTGAGTTGGATGGTTACTTTTTCTTCGAGTGCTTCCGCCAATTTATCGGTTAGAGCACTTTCAGCAGCTTTGTTGACTTGTTCTTCGTCGGCCATCATTCTTTCCACCATGCTATTGATGAAGTCGTCGTTGACAAAGCTTTGTCCGGCAAGATAATTTCTGACATCATCTGCAAATTTTTTGCGAATGTCAGCTTCTTCGATTTTGATATCAAACTCGCGAAGTAATTTGCCGCGTACTAATGACCAGCGCAAGCTCTTTTTGAAATCATCAAACTCTGCTTCGATCTGCTCTTCGGTTACTTTATCTTCATTGGAAACCATCAACCATCTTTTCAGAAATGCTTCTGGTAGTTCTACATCATTCTGATCGATCAAAGCCTCTTGCATATCTCTGAACAAAAGCGCTTCTGCCTGACGGTCGAAGTGAGACTTGATATTTTCCTTAATCTTTGCGCGCATTTCTTCTTCAGAAGAAACTTCTCCTTCACCAAAGAATTTGTCGAAGAAATCCTGGTCTAGTTCTGCTGGTTGCAGACGAAGTACCTTGGTGATGGTTGCTTTAAATTCAGGGTTGAACGTTATTTTTGAATCAGCATCAAGGCTTAGGTAGTAAGTTCTTGCGTATTCTTCCGTTGATTTCTCTTCCAGAGAAAGCAAATTAACTTCCAAGGTGTCGCCATTCTTTGATTCAAGAAGTTTGTTCTTGACCTCTTCGTCAACGACTGTTTTTACAAGTACAGAGAAAGAACCGCTTTGTCCTTCTTCTTTTACCTTGCCATCTTCTAGTTCTTCGACATCCAGGGTTACGATATCATTTTCCTGAATAGTATCTTCTACTTCTGCCTGTTGGCCTAATTGTTTGCGGGCATTTTCCACTTCTGTATCGATCATTTCATCAGTGATCTGTACATCGTGTTTAATATAGGTATCAGAATCGGAAGCACCTTTTACTTCGAATTCAGGAGCTAGGCCAAGGTCAAATTTGAATACAAATTCGCCTAGGTCTTTGGTATCAAAGTTGAGTAGTTCCTGATCTTCGGCTGAGATTGGGTAGCCGAGAATATCGAGGTCTTGCTCCTGAATATATTCTGAAATTTTTTGATTGACGGTTTCATTGACGATTTCAGCAAGCAGAGGTTTGCCATACATTTTCTTCACTACGCTGAGGGGTGTTTTTCCTTTACGGAAACCCTTCATAGTGGCTTGCTTTTTGTATTTGTTGAGTTCGCTTATCCAGCGGTCTTCGTAGTCACTTTTTTCGAGGGTAAGTGTTAGGTTGGTATTGAGATTGTCAATATCGTTTCTGACAATAGTAGCCATAATGAGAAAATGGTTTAGATATGAAAAATATATTCGGCAACAGCTGCAAGTGCTGTACTCAGGTGGCTAAAGTTTTGACGATATTTCGGGCAATGGGAAATGCCAAAACCCTTTTGTCAAAATCAGTTACCTAAGTTATGGATTACTCAGTGAAAAAATGCACGACTGAGTGGGTTTTTGCCTTTATAAATAAAAAAATGCACAACTTTTCGGTCATTGTCAAAAGGTTGTGCATTTTCTTTTCCAACGTATGGATTTTATAAAGAATCGAAGAATGGCGCAGGCCAAAAAGTCGATTTGTAGTGCGGGTGGAGGGACTCGAACCCCCACGCCGTGAAGCACTAGATCCTAAGTCTAGCGTGTCTACCAATTTCACCACACCCGCATAAGAAAGGTCGTTTACCTTTCGTGAAAAGCGATGCAAAAATAATGTACTTTTATTTAATAATCCAGTAAAGTGAAAAGAAAATTTCAAATAATTTCTATTTTTTTTCTGAACCTTAACACTTTCAGTACCTCCCGCCATTTCATCTGATCAAAAAAATAACTAAATTTGTTAGGGAACGCAAAATTTCTACAAATCAAAAGTAGATTCTTTTGCGCTCATTTTAACGAGCCTATTCCTATCAAACATACCTGTACTTTCTTCAAAAGCTTTCTATCTTATCTGAATTTGACCATTTTTAATTTTGACTTATTATTTGCGAAAGCAGAAGATAGAAGATTAAAGAAAAACTTTAAATTAGAGATACATCCACTTGCTTTGTATGTGCTTCTTACAATCAAAGAGGCCAACAAGCTGGCGTACTCGATAATGAACACAATACCATAATCAATTTACATTGGATTAGGACGACAAAAAACGCAGGACTATGGCAGAGGTACTTGAAATACAAGAAGATGAAAAAAAACTGATACAGCACGCCTATCGCGACTTACTCCGCTGCATCAAGTCGAAGATGACCGCACAAGACCAGATTGATCTTCGTAATGCTTACGAATTAGCCGTTGAAGCTCATTCGCAACAGCGACGCAAATCTGGCGAACCTTACATTATGCACCCGATTGCCGTGGCCAAAATATGTGCCGAAGAAATTGGCTTGGGCCCGACGGCTATTATCTGTGCTTTGCTGCACGATGTTGTTGAAGACACTGACGTTACCTTGTATGAAATTCGCGAGATGTTTAATGATCGCGTTGCCAAAATTGTAGACGGACTTACCAAACTCGATAGCGCCTACAATCGGACTAGTCCGCAAGCAGAGAATTTCCGAAAGGTATTGAGTACACTGGTGGAGGATGTACGGGTCGTTTTGATCAAAATGGCCGACCGCCTGCACAATATGCGTACCTTGGGTGCCATGCCGCGACATAAGCAGCTCAAGATCGCGGCTGAAACTAGCTACATTTATGCCCCTTTGGCGCATCGCCTGGGGTTATATTCCTTCAAGATCGAGTTTTTGGATCTTTGTATGAAGATTACAGATCCCGAAAATTATTATGGAATTGCCAAAAAATTGGCCCAAACCAAAAAAGAACGACAGGCATATATTCAGGAGTTTATTGCGCCACTAAGCAAAAAACTAAATGAAGAATTGCCAGAAGTCAGCTGTAAAATTTATGGTCGTCCAAAGTCTATCTATTCTATCTGGAATAAAATTAAAACCAAAAAAGTACCGTTCGACGAAATTTATGACCTCTTCGCAATCCGGATCGTTTTGGATGTGCCTTTTAATAAAGAAAAACTGCTTTGTTGGCAGGTATATTCTATCGTAACGGATGTACATACGCCTATTCCCGAAAGGTTGAAAGACTGGATAACCACGCCAAAGTCAAATGGTTATGAGTCATTGCATACAACTGTGATTGGCCCCAAAGGCCGATATGTGGAGGTGCAAATACGTACCGACCGAATGAACGAAATTGCAGAACGTGGTTTTGCGGCTCACTGGAAGTACAAAGGCCTTAACAAGCAACGAGATGTGTACGAGCGCTGGCTCGACAGTGTACGCGATATTTTGGAAGACCCCAACAGTGATGCGGTTGAGTTTTTGGGCGATTTCCGGGCCAATAACCTCTTTAATGAGGAAGTATATGTGTATACGCCAAAAGGGGATATGCAGATTTTGCCTTTAGGTGCGACGGCCCTGGATTTTGCGTTCAGCATACATACCGACCTAGGCTATCATTGTACCGCTATTAAGGTCAATAATAAGTTGGTACCGATGGGCTACAAGCTCAAGAATGGTGACCAGATACAAGTTGTGACAAATAAAAACCAGAAGCCAAATGAGGCTTGGCTGAAAATGGTCATTACGGGTAAGGCCAAATCCAAGATTCGCTCTGCGATGAAGGAAGAACGCCGACGAGAAGGCCTCATCGGTCGAGAGGCGCTGGAGCGTAAGCTTAAAAATATGAAAGTGGATATTGACCACGCCATAGAAATGCTGGTCAAATACTATAAATTTTCTTCGCATGTTGACCTTTTTTATGAAATTGCGACAGATGCCCTGACCATTTCTGAAATTTTTAAAACGTTTCGGGCAGATGGGAATCAACTGGCAGAAATCGTAGAAGAGGAAGTTGTAAAACCAGAGCCAGTTCAAGAGCCGGAGGTAAAAAGAAGTCGAAAGAAAAACGACCTCAAACCTCGTTTGTTAATCAATGGCGAACCAGCTGAGCGATTCGATTACACGCTGGCTAGTTGCTGCAATCCGGTACAAGGAGACCAGATTTTTGCGTTCCTTACGGCAAATGCAGGACTGAAGATTCACCGTGCTAATTGTCCGAATGCGACTAACTTGATGGCAAATTATGGCTATCGGGTGATGAAAGCGGAGTGGACGAATACAACGAACACAACTTTTGTAGCTGACTTAAAGATTACAGGCGTAGATGATGGCCCAGGAGTGATTGAGCGGCTAACCAAAGAAATTTCTTCTAATTTGAAATTGAATATTCGTTCGTTTTCGATTAGTGGAGATGAAGGGTATTTTGAGGGTTTGATTAGTCTGCTAGTGGCCAATACAGATCAATTAAATGTAGCAATTCAAACTTTGCAAAACCTCAGCAGCGTTTCGACTGTTACTAGATTAGAATAATAGATGACAGCTCAGACTGAAATTTATTGTTATTTTGTGGTTTTGAATGAATAGAATATTATGTCAGAGGTTCAGTTTCAGGAAAATATTATAAAAGATGTCAAAAATATCTTTTCCGCTCATTTGGAAAAGAATAACTTTCGTAAAACTCCTGAGCGTTTTGCAATCCTCGAGGAAATATATAAGCGTACCGATCATTTTGATGCGGAAGCGCTTTACATACACATGAAAAATCAGAATTATCGCGTAAGCCGAGCAACCGTATACAATACGCTCGAACTACTGGTTAATTGTGATTTGGTGAAAAAGCATCAGTTTGGTAAAAACCTGGCTCAATACGAAAAGTCCTACGGTTACAAACAGCATGATCACCTGATTTGTGTGGATTGTGGGAAAGTACTGGAGTTTTGTGATCCACGAGTACAACAAATCAAAAACATGATGGGGGAGTTGCTTAAATTTAAAGTGACGCATCACTCTCTAAATTTATACGGACAATGCGATGGCGCATGCCCCCGCACACAAGGCAAAGAAAAGAAAGGCTAATTCATATTTATGGGTGTACAACAATCCTATTCGCTAACGAACGACGACGAGATTCAGATTATCAAGGTTCAAGATTTGCTCAACGAATACGAGAATAAAAAAATCCTCAAAATCGTTCATGAAAAAATGGATAAGGGCTATCCTTATTTTGTGGTAGATTTATCGCCAATTGATTACATGAACAGTGTAGGGCTTAACTTCTTGATTTCTATCAAAAATAAGTCAGAACAACTAGGTGGTAAAATGGCTGTGGCGCATGCTTCCAAAAAAATCATGGATTTGATGGAAATGACTAAGCTCAAGCCATTATTTTATCTGGAACCCACTGTTCCGGAAGCGATTGGCCGCCTGAAATCTGAATAAAACCACTATCGCTGCGGTTTCAAAAACCTAAGTTCCAATTTGGTACTTAGGTTTTTGTATTTTTAGAAAGTCGAAAATTTCTACGACAAGCCTAGTTAGCAATGTATTGATTTCGTGTGGTTTACAATTAGGCTTTATAAAAAGACGTCCGAAATAGCCGGCTTCTCAAATTCCGTTCCGGTACCAATAGGGTGAAAGTGCCGCATAATCCTTATTTTTACTTTTTATTTCGGGAAGCTCCGAGCTTCCTCTTTAACTAACTTTTGAATTCATGACAGTTGATGTTATTCTAGGGCTCCAATGGGGCGATGAGGGCAAAGGAAAAATTGTTGATTATTTGGCCAATCAATATGATATCGTCGCTCGCTTTCAGGGCGGACCCAATGCAGGCCATACCCTTAAATTTGATGGAAAAAAGTACGTATTGCATACCATCCCTTCTGGTATTTTTCGGGAAGGCTTGCTCAATCTGATTGGCAATGGGGTAGTAATCGACCCTATCACTTTGTCAAAAGAGTTGGATGAATTGACTGCTGCGAATGTCTCATTTCAGGATCGTTTGTTAGTGGCTCGCAAGGCTCATCTGATCTTGCCAACCCATCGCTATCTCGATGCAGCTTCTGAGAATGCAAAAGGCAAAGAAAAAATCGGTT
Organism: Saprospiraceae bacterium; assembly: GCA_022763215.1. GTDB lineage: Bacteria > Bacteroidota > Bacteroidia > Chitinophagales > Saprospiraceae > JALEHC01. The sequence goes on along the minus strand of JALEHC010000040.1, from coordinate 14,243 downwards.
CTACCCTCAAAGGTATAGGACCTACTTATATGGATAAAACAGGCCGTAACGGCCTGCGTGTTGGAGATTTGTTTAGCGAGCACTTTGAAAAACGCTATCAGGCTTTACGCGACAAGCATTTACACTTGATCAAGCTTTATCCGGAAGTTGATTTCGATTTGGAAGCAGAAGAGCAGAAGTGGCTGGAGTCTGTTAAGGTGCTAAAATCACTACAAACAGTTGATGGCGAATATTTCATCAATCAGCAACTAGAGGCTGGCAAGCGCATTCTGGCGGAAGGTGCTCAAGGCTCTATGCTCGATATCGATTATGGTACTTACCCATTTGTTACCTCTTCTAATACCATCACGGCAGGTGTTTGTACTGGACTAGGCATTGCGCCAAGCAAAATCGGACAGGTAATCGGGATTACCAAAGCGTATTGTACGCGTGTTGGTGGCGGGCCTTTCCCAACAGAATTGCATGATGCGGATGGCGAATTTTTGAGAAAAGAAGGTGCCGAGTTTGGTGCGACAACTGGGCGTCCTCGTCGTTGCGGCTGGATCGATTTGCCACAGCTAAAGTATACTATTATGCTGAATGGTGTTACGCAGCTGGTCGTTACCAAAATTGATGTACTCAATCAAATGCCAACGCTAAAAGCGGCAACTGGTTATCATATCGATGGCAAATTCCACGATCAATTGCCTTACGATCTTTGCGATACCAAGATCGAACCGGAATACAAAGCTTATGATGGCTGGGAAGCTTCATTGGATGGAATCACTGCTTTTGACGAACTACCGGAAAAAGCAAAAACGTATATTCACGAATTAGAAAAAGAGCTGAATGTACCGATTACGATGATTTCTACCGGGCCAGAGCGGAAAAAGCTCATCACTAGAGAAGTCGAAGCATTAATATAAAAAAATAGGCGGAAAAGATTACGATCTTCTCCGCCTGTTTTCGTTATTTCTTATCCGCAATTACGATATATTGATAATCGAGGGCGGTATCATTACTCTGTATATTGGTATAGCCGGCATCTTCCAAGTAATCCTCTACTTCATAGAGCGGCACTTTTATAGATGCACTTGGGCCATAAGGAATACGTTTTTTCTTAAACCCAATGATAATCACTTTTCCATTTTCTCGTAATCCATTCTTTAGGTTGCGTAGATATTTCACCTTGTCTTTCAAATAGGTAAACGTATTTACGATCAGTACGACATCAGCTTCGCCAGGGTTGAGCTTGGGGTCCATGGCTTCCGCCAAACGAATTTCGAGATGGTCTTGAAATTCTTCGGGCAATTCCAGTCGTTTTTTCTCTTTTAATACATCCGTAAGGCTTTCTGCGATTTCAATGGCAATGACCTTTTTGGCTTTGGTGGCGAGTGGAAGAGCAAAAAATCCTTTACCGGCACCAATATCCGCAATGACTTTGTCTCCGATATCTCCCTTTAGATCACTGATTAGGTTGATGACCATTTCTGGCTTTTGCCAAATGTATCGGTTGGTATTTTCATAGGTATCGAAAAAACCTTCGGAAGCGGTATCTACTCTGACTGCCGGAGTGGTTTTATTCGTATCAGCGGAAGATTGCTGTGTAATGGGCGTATCAGGGCGATCATTTTTTTCTGATTCACAGGCTAATAGCAGGCCAAAACAGCAGAAAATAAGGATGAACAGAGAAAACCTCATGTGTTTGTAATTTGGGGTAAAATTAAAAATTTTTAAGGCTTTTCTATCTACAAAACTGCAACATTAATCGTTCCATTTTTTGTCGCATTCGTCCGCCGGAGCCATCAAAGTTGTTAACAATGATCGTAAAGGCGTAGTCTCTGCCGTTTTTGGCTTGAAAATATCCGGTATAAGATCGCACATTGCTGATCGTGCCGCTCTTAGCCATGATGTTGTTTTCGGCTACGGTACCTCTGAATTTGCGTTTCAAAATACCTGATTTTCCAGCCAATGGAAGTGAAGCTTTAAAGTCTTTACTGATTTTATCGTTAAGTGCTACTTTGCGTAGAAAATTACTCAGAAAAGAAGCCGTCACCAGGTTTTTTGCCGAAAGGCCACTGCCATCACGAAGGTCTACTCCTTTGAGAGGAATCCCATTTTTTTTGCAGTATGCTTGCACTATGTCAAGACCAGCGGAAGTCGTTGCCTCGGCTGTCGCCAAATTTTTCAAAAGGCTCTCACAATACAGGTTGACACTTTTTTGATTGGTTCTTTCCACAATTTGTCGAAGTTGTGGCGATTCGTGAGTGAATATGGTCGTACGACTTCCGTCAGAAAAAGCACCTTGCTGCATAAGTTGCAAACTGGTGATTGCACCACTGCTAATTTTTATATCTTTTTCTTGTAGATTTTCCGCAAGGAGATAAGCGGCCAAATAGGGTGGGTCAGGAACAGCGCCTTTAATGGTAAATAAGCCTTTGCCAACTGGAATGGTACCTCTGACATACCGCATGTAAGAGTATGGCGCGCCATAAATATAAGCTTGGTCACCTGTACGTGCTCCCGCAGAGCGGATTTCGTTGTGAAAATGCAGTCCGGGTACTTCGGGTTCTGTTAGCGCAATTTCAGGTGTGCGTCCCAGACGGCTGGTTTGGCGAAAGCGCAGGTAGTAATAGTTTTCGTGAATGTTGAGGCCAAAAGCTCCTGCACCATAATAATTGCCGAGATCAGCCCATTGCCAACTGTCTACATTGGCGTCGGATCCAAATTTGGAGGCATCGCCGACTACGTAGCCATCAATGGTTTGAATGCCTGCGGCCTGAACGGCATCAGTCCAGCGCTGCATCAGGCCACTGAGGTCGGGCGTAGCTGTGAAGACGTCAGAACCCAGCGTCGGATCGCCGCTACCTTCTATATAAAGATTGCCTCGAAGGATGCCCTCCGGGCTAATGCTGCCGTCATAGCTGAGCTTGGTTTGGAAGCGAAAATCTGGCCCTAATTGATCAAGTGCAATGGCAGTAGTAACGACTTTGAGGGCAGAGCCAGGCACCACGCTGCGATCAGCGTCATAGCCGACAATAGTTTTGCCACTGCTGATTTCCACTACGGAGATCCCTACGCTGGCATGCGCCAGCGAAGGATCTTTTACAAATTGATTTATGGCTGACTGCCAGTTGCTTTGTGCTTGTGTCAGATTTAGCGAAAGCGAAAACAGCAGTAAGGCAAATAATCGTATCATGAGTTGGTATTTCTTGCTGGAAGAATTTTCCCGCTTGTATCGCCAAAGCCAATACGGACGCCATCTTTTTCACAATGAGCTCGCATAGTGACCGTGTCACCATCCTGAATAAACTTGCGTTCGCTTCCATCAGGCATAGCTACTGGTTTGCTTCCGCGCCAGGAGATTTCCAGCATGGAGCCATACGAATCAGGCGTAGGTCCGCTGATGGTACCAGATGCGCAGATATCGCCGACATTGACATTGCAACCATTGACGGTATGGTGAGCCAGTTGTTGACTCATATTCCAGTACATATATTTGAAATTGGAGCGACAAACGATGTGCGGTGCTTTCATGTTTTCGCCTTGAATGCCTACTTCCAAATGGATGTCATAGTTTTTTTGACCTTCATATTTGAGGTAGGGGAGTACCTCCGGGTCTTGTTCCGGTCCGTCGGTGCGGAAAGGGTCAAGTGCATCCATCGTCACGATCCATGGCGAAATTGTTGAAGCAAAGCTTTTAGCGAGGAAAGGCCCGAGTGGAACGTATTCCCATTTTTGAATGTCACGAGCAGACCAGTCGTTAAATACAACCATGCCGAAGATGTAATCTTCTGCTTCTGCTGTTGAAATAGACTGGCCTAATTGCGTTGGCTGACCAATGACAAAGCCCATTTCCAGCTCAAAATCAAGTAATCGGCTGGGGCCAAATACTGGCGCATCGGCATCATTGGGCTTTTGCTGACCTACCGGTCGCTGAATAGGCGTACCCGAAACCACGATGGAAGAAGCACGACCATGATAACCAACCGGCAGGTGAAGCCAGTTAGGCAAAAGGGCATTTTCCGGATCGCGAAACATCGTACCTACATTGGTTGCATGCTCTCGGCTGGAATAAAAGTCGGTATAGTCGCCTACTTTTACAGGAAGCAACATTTCGACATCTTTTTGCGGTTTGAGGAAAAAAGAGGCTAATTCACTGGCATCCCATTCTTCGAGATCATTATCCAGAATTTCGGACAAGCGATTTCGAACAGCACTGGTTTTGGCTTTTCCGAGTGCCATGAAATCATTGAGGTAATCTTGCTCGAATACTTCCTGGTCGATGTCTAGGTCTTTAAAAAAGCCGTGTTCTGCCAGCACATACAAATCGGCAATATGCTCACCGATAGCCGTACAAACACGTGGCTGCTGGCCTTCTATTTTATAAATGCCAAAGGGTAAATTTTGAATAGGGAAGTCACTTCCTTCCGGTACTTCCACCCAGGAAGTGAGTTTTGGATCATTCGCTCTGATCATATTGGTCAGGATTTTTTGGTTAGTTACATTATCTAAAGGTATAAAAAGAAAATACCTGAATTTTTCAAAACTCAGGCATTTCTTTTTCGATATTTATCGTAAGTGACGGATCAAAATTATGGATAAGTGAAATTTGTCAGCATAAAATGATTGAACGAATTGATGATGATATAATTAGGAGATTATTTTGTGCTGACCCTATAAAATTTCACTTGTTCATAATTCCGTCTAACTACTTATGCTAATGATATAGCTGGTATGAGCAGGCTATTATTTATTAGTACACCGCTTCCACAATGCTCCGAATCGTGTCCGTATCTCCCATTGTATAATAATGCAAACACGGAACTCCAGCCTCTTTCAACTCTTTTGATTGTTGAATACACCACTCGATTCCCACCTGACGGCGGGCTTCTGCATTTTTAGCTTTTGTCAGTTCGGCAGCTAGGTCATTTGGTAAGTCGAGGTGGAAAATACGTGGTAACGCACTTAATTGGTATTTTTTGGTAATTGGTTTCAAACCAGGAACGATTGGTACATTAATACCCATTTCGCGGCACTTTTTGACGTAATCAAAATATTTCTGATTGTCAAAAAACATCTGTGTAACGATATAATCAGCTCCGGCTTCAATTTTCTGCTTGGTATACTCTAAGTCTAGATCGAGATTAGGCGATTCGAAGTGCTTTTCAGGATAACCCGCTACACCAATGCAGAAGTCCGTTTTTTCCCCATTTTCGATATTCTGATCGAGGTATTTACCTTGGTTCATGTGTTTGATTTGCTCAACGAGTTCGATGGCATAATTATGGCCGCCTTCTTTAGGGATAAATTTGCCATCAAATTTCATAGCATCACCACGTAAAGCAAGTACATTATTTATGTTGAGGAAATTCAAATCGATGAGTACATTCTCGGTATCTTCTTTAGTGAAACCACCACAAATCAAGTGAGGCACCGCATCTACGCCATAACGATGCATAATAGAAGCACAAATACCTACAGTACCAGGGCGTTTGCGGATGCTGGCTTTTTCATAGTAGCCGCTATCTCTACGTTTGTAGATGTATTCTTCTCGGTGATAAGTGACATCAATGAAAGGTGGTTTGAACTCCATCAAAGGGTCCAGAATATCAAAAATAGCTTTCATGCTACCACCTTTCAAAGGAGGAAGAACTTCAAAAGAGATGTACGTCTGACCATTGGCCTGCTCGAAATAGTCTGTTACTTTCATCTGTTTAAAATTTTTCTGCATCTAGAATATGCAGAAAAATTTCTGCACATCTGGAACCGCTACGCTCTCGCATGATATTTATTAATCATTCCCTTTTATGTGAATTATGATTAATAAATATCATGCTCGTTTCATATTGTAATTGACTGTAAGGTACAAAGCAAAGAGGCGGCTTTTACCGTTTTTACTTCATACAAAAATGATGGTATAGGGCTATCGTCGGCTAGGCCGACTCGTTTGGAAGTTTGAAATGTTTTTGTTTTTTCTGTGCTCAAATGTACAAATTAGACCTATCAGAACGTAAATTTTACCAGTCAATTCAGGAATTTATGACCTTAATATAACTTTGTGTTTCTGAGTTTTATCCTAAACTAATTTCTGCTCAAAGTCATTTTACCTAAGTACTTGAGCTTTGGCAGGTAAAAGCCCGTTCGTTCAAGAAAAAAAGGATGTTTTTTGAAAATCCTTTGTCCAATTGGGTTACTTTCGCGCCAATCTCCTTTTGAATAAAGGTAGCTACAAGCAATCGTCGTATGAATAAACAAAATCCTACTCTACTCGATAATAATATTTCGCTGCGGTCCTGGGCCACACTTTTCCTGCTCAGTATCATTTGGGGAACTTCTTACATTCTTATCAAAAAAGGCGTTGAAGTTTATTCGCCTTATCAGGTAGCTTGTCTGCGTTTGTCCATCTCTGCCCTGGCCTTTTTGCCGGTATTGGTACCCATTTGGAAAAAAATTGACTGGTCGAAATGGGGCTACCTACTGTTAGTCGGCTTAACCGGTACGGCTATTCCATCGTTTATGTTCCCAATTGCGCAAACCGAAATCAGTAGTTCTGTAGCTGGTATTTTGAATTCCCTTACCCCGCTGTTTACGATGGTTCTTGGTATCCTGATATTTAGCGCAAGCTTTAACTGGGCCAAGTTATTGGGGGTTATACTTGGCTTGGTTGGTGCGGCTGGTCTGATTATTATGGGTAATCAGGTAGGTCTGAAAGGCAATATGTGGTTTAGTTTGTTTGTCGTGATTGGTTGTATATGTTACGCGACCAGCGGAAATACAGTCGGTGTTTATTTACGCAATATGAAGTCGGTAACTATTTCGGCAGTTTCTTTTGTAATGGTCGGAATTCCGGCAGCCATTATTTTATTTACGGCAACAGATTTTATGACCACGCTACATTCGCACCCCGAGGGCTGGACGGCGCTGGGATATATCACCCTTTTGGCTTTGGCCAGCACCGTATTTGCCTCCATTTTATTTTTCAAATTAATACAGGATACAAATCCGTTGTTTTCTTCTACGGTTAGTTACTTGGTACCAGCTGTCGCCGTTTTATGGGGCTTTTTAGACGGCGAAACCATCTCTGTTATGCACTTTCTGGCGATGATTTTGATCTTATTGGGTGTTTATTTGAGCCGAAATTAGGTAGTCGGCTCATCCACCAAAGTCAGATAGTTCATATTGAATGCGATCATTCCTTCCACTTTTTTGGCCTTAGGTAAGGCTTCATCATAGCTCCAGGCAAAATACTGTTCGGTGGGCTGATCTTTGAAGTTCCAGTAGGTTGCGTCACCTTTAATCGGACAATGAGTGGAGCGACCATCTTCTTTTACCAGCTCTGTTTTGAGGTCCCCTTTCGGGAAATAAAACACTGGATTGTATACACTTTTTCCAACTTCTTTGAGAATGCGTGCATTGGTAGACTCGAGGATGGTCTGCCCCTGGAATTTTAGCGTAAGCTTACGTGGATAGTCGTCAATGATGGCGTAATGTCTTTTTTCGGTGGTTTCCATATCGCTTTTATCCAATTAAACAGCGGAATCGCTCGGAGGTTGAGCCTTTAATCGTATCGCCGCGGACTATTCCTTGAACCAGCCCGAATATTTGATATACGCATTCGAAATACGGCCAATCGTATCTTTAAATTGCTCTGGGCTGATCGCTTTTACTTTTTTGGCAGGTACACCTGCATAGATGTGGCCCGATTCCAGCACACTTTTTTCGAGTACCACTGCTCCGGCAGCAACTAATACATTCTCTTCTACCACAGCATGATCCATAATGATGGCTCCCATACCTACAAGCACATTGTCATGCAATGTACAGCCGTGCACCAGTGCCCGATGACCGATAGAAACATTATTACCGATGGTCGTCGAAGCTCGCTCATAAGTGCCGTGGATGATGGCACCATCCTGAATATTGACTTTATGGCCAATGCGAATGCTGTTGACATCTCCGCGTACTACTGCCTGAAACCATACACTACACTGGTCTCCCATAATGGTATCGCCAATGATGGTGGCATTTTCAGCCAGATAACAATCATCTCCAAATTGAGGCGTAAATCCTCTTACACTTTTTATGAGCGCCATAAGCTTTATTTTTGATCAAACAATTTTGGCATCCTTGGTTTGGATACCTTTTTTAAACATTTTTTCTGAAATTTTGAGTAACTGCTTTCTGAATACAGAAGGAAATATTCGAGCTACCCAAAACATTTTTCGAGCTTGCTTTGGTAAAACAATGTGCAATTTGCCTGCTGCGGCTTTCGCCAAAATCTCACGAGCTATCGTGTCTGCTTCAATCCCGGATTCTTCGACTAGTTTTCGGGCCGTGTTGATCATCTTGCCTTTGCCATGCTTCATAATGTTGGTTTTGAAGAAAGTTGGCATGGCAACAGACACCTTCACGCCTAAAGGCGCCAGCTCATAATACAAGGTTTCCGAAAGGGAGCGTACGGCCGCTTTAGTGGCACTGTAGGCAGCCATTCCCGGAGCATTAGAAAAAGAGGCTGCACTTGAAATATTGATGATGTGTCCGCTTTTTTGCTTTCGCAAAATCGGTACAAAGAAATAACAGCCATATACAACACCCATCTGATTGATGCCAACCATCCAATCCCAATTGTCAAGGCTGTATTCGTGGAATACTTCGCCATCACCTACGCCTGCGTTATTAATAAGCAGATCAATGCCTCCGGTCTCCGCCAAATAGTCTTTGGCAACCGATTCAAATTGTTGTCGGTTGGAGGTATCCAAAAGGTAGGGTAGGGCTTGGCCACCTTGTTTTTCAACTTCAGCTTTCACGGCTTGTAAGCCATTTTCATTAATATCGCACATGCCGATGGTCCAACCATCTTTGGCAAGCAGTAGACTGAGTTCGCGGCCCAAGCCAGAGGCGGTACCGGTGATGAAAGCACGTTTGGCAGGAAACTGTTGGCTGATACTTAGCATGGTGAAGATCATTTAGCGAAAGCGTAAAATAGGACATTTGCCGAAAGGCAACAAAAAAGAAGTAGCTAATTCCTGGGAAGATATTCTTTTGATAGTCTGTGAACATTCATTCGGATAGATTTGTCCAATCAGGTAGGATATTTTATTTTCAAGGAATTTTTAAAATATAAATTTGTTTTTACATCTTTATTGACTTCGCGTCAAAAGCATACATGCATGAAAGCCATCCTCTGTAAACAATTTGGGCCTCCTTCCAGCCTGACTTTGGAAGAAATTGCACCAGAACCTGTCCGAAAAGGACATATTCGGATCAAAGTGAAGGCCTGTGGCCTGAATTTTCCGGATACCCTCATCATACAGGGCAAATATCAGTTCAAACCGCCTTTTCCTTTTTCGCCAGGCAGTGATATTGCTGGAGTGGTTGTGGAAGTAGGAGAAGGCGTCCGAAATTTTAAAGTAGGAGACGAAGTTGTTGGCATGATCGGGTGGGGTGGTTTCCGAGAGGAAGTGATTGCACCAGCGAGCCAGTGTTTTCCCAAACCAGCGAATATGGATTTCAAGCTGGCCGCTTCCTTCATGATGGCTTATGGCACTTCTTATCATGCACTCAAAGACCGGGGCCGACTCAAAAAAGGCGAGACTTTACTTGTACTGGGAGCATCTGGAGGTGTGGGTTTGACGGCAGTCGAATTAGGTAAACAAATGGGCGCCAAAGTGATTGCAGCGGCTTCTTCTTCTGATAAATTGGCCTTGTGCAAAGCTTATGGTGCAGACGAATTGATCAATTATCGCGAAGAAGACTTGAAAGCACGGGTCAAAGAATTGACGGAGGGCAAAGGAGCGGATGTCATTTATGACCCGGTTGGAGGGGATTACTCAGAACCTGCCCTGCGAGCTATTGCCTGGAAAGGACGTTATCTGGTGGTTGGGTTTGCTGCTGGTGACATCCCGAAAGTACCGCTGAATTTGGCTTTACTGAAAGGCTGCCAGATTGTAGGTGTATTTTGGGGCGCTTTCGCGCAACGCGAATCGGACAAGAATATGCAGAATACCATGGAGTTACTGCAAATGTTTTTTGAGGGCAAACTAAAGCCGCATATTCATGCAGTGTATCCACTGGAAAAAGCACCCGAAGCACTCGAAGAAATCATGAACCGAAAAGTAAAAGGAAAAATCATTGTGCAAATTGATTCGTAAACTATAACAACAACTAATAGACCTATACAACATGGAATTAACAAGAATCTTTGATACGCTCTTTTATCAGAAAGAGCACCACCCGTTGCAGCGCTGCATGGGATATAAAAAAGACGGTGCATGGACTTACTTCAGCACTGATGAAGTAATTGATATGGCCGTACAATTAGCTGGTGGCCTACTCAGTTTGGGCCTTGAGCCCGGCGACAAGGTGGCCATTGCTGCTTACCAAAACCGTCCAGAATGGACGATTACGGACGTTGCTACGCAACTAATCGGGGTGATTAGTGTACCCTTATACCCGACTATTTCTCCGCGAGAGTATGAATATATTCTCAATGATGCTGGCGTGAAGTACGCATTGGTCGGCGCAGAAGATTTGTACGATAAAGTCAAGGAAGCACAAGCACAAGTGTCAACACTGAAAGACATCTACACATTTGATGAACAGGAAGGCCGCCCTTACTGGAAGTCGATTTTTGACAATAGTCGAAAAGACGAAGTCATGAAACGAAGTGAAAAGGTCAAAAATGAAGATTTGGCGACCATAATTTATACTTCTGGGACGACTGGTAATCCGAAAGGAGTGATGTTGACACACAACAATATTGTCAGCAATGTCATCAATGTAAAGGAGTTATTGCCTCTGACCAGAGGTGAAATTGCGTTGAGTTTCTTGCCATTGTGCCATATATTCGAGCGGACCGCTTCATTTTCTTACCTGTATAATTGTATTGAAATTGTCTTTACCGGTACCGATAATCTTGGTGGCGATGATGGCGATTTGAAAGCGATACAGCCTAATTTCTTTACGACCGTACCTCGCCTACTTGAAAAAGTATATGAGAAAATTTATAACAAAGGACTAGAATTGACCGGCGTGAAAAAGTCACTCTTTTTCTGGGCTTTAAGCCTAACGGATGACTATGAATACGATAAGCAATATGGTGGTCTGAGCGGAATAAAGCGCAGTATTGCCGATAAACTCATCTTTAGCAAGTGGCGCGAAGCGCTCGGTGGCCGCGTAAAGGGCATACTGACAGGAGCAGCCCCTTGTCCGGTAAAAATGGCAAAGGTCTTTTCTGCTGCTGGAATCCCGATTCGGGAGGGTTATGGTTTGACCGAAACTTCTCCTGGACTTACGATTGGTCGTTATGAAAAAGGAGGAGCTATGTTAGGCACTGTAGGACCTGCACTGCCAAGCGTAGAGATCAAAATTGATCCTTCTGACGGGCATTATCAGGATGGAGAAGGCGAAATTTTGGCCAAAGGCCCGAATGTAATGCTTGGATATTACAATAAACCGGAGGCAACTGCGGATGTATTCAAAAAAATTGACGGTGAAAAATGGTTCTGTACAGGTGATGTAGGTAAATTGGTAAAAGGCCCGAACGGGCAGGAGTTTTTGCAAATTACAGACCGCAAAAAGGAACTACTGAAAACTTCAGGTGGTAAATATGTGGCTCCGGCACCCATCGAAAATAAATTAAAAGAAGACTTCCTCGTCGAACAAGTAATGGTGATTGGTGATAAGCGTAAATTTGTTTCTGCGCTCATCGTACCTGCCCCGGAGGCACTGAAAGACTGGTGCGAGTCAAATGGAGTGACTTGGACAACGCTGGATGAAGTGATTCAAAATGAAAAAGTAATCGCTCAGTACCAGCGAATTATTGATAAGTACAATCCTGAATTTAGTCATATCGAGCAAATCAAACGCTTCCAACTACTGAATTCTTCTTGGGAACCAGTTAAAGAAGATGGCTCGGCCGCAGAATTGACGCCGACTATGAAGCTCAAAAGAAGGGTCATTCGCGAGAAATATGCCAATGCCATCGACGGCATGTATGTAGGCTAAAATGTGATGGACATACCATTTAACAGGGTAGTTTGCCAATATTGGGTAGACTACCCTGTTTTTTTTGATTATAGGTATGTGTTCTTTTTAAAGTTTATAGCTTTGGTTCAAGTGGTTGGTTATCAGTTTGTTGTTTTGGTAAACTTGAGCTGGATTATCTTGTGGAAGCAAGTTAGAAATCGTAAAAAAAGCATAAAGTAGCAGTCTTGCTGTTGCAAAACTCAGGTAAGCCCTCTACATTTGTACACATGACACAGGCAAAACTGACATATCGTCCATTCCTTAACTTGCCGAGCCGTCGTCCCGCACGTCCTCGCCCCTAGGGGCGTATAATCACATATCATCCTTATAGGTAGGGGGCTCCTACCGAATTTCCTTAACCAATAGTTTCAAAGAAATTTTTTAACCTGAACGCTATCGGGCTATTTGCGACTTTCGTCAAATACGTTTTTCGCATATAGCTGTCGGATAGGACGCAATCGGCTATTGCCTCAATTGAAATGGAATTCGAAATTCTAATTGGTAATGCTTCGCATACTTGTTATGCACAAGAAATTTGTAGCCTGATCGAAGATTCCGCGAAAGCGAGAAAAACCGGAATTGCCAAACGCGAACCTGCATACATCGAAAAGAAGTTGATAGATGGAAATGCCATCATCGCATTGTATCAGGGCCATTTGGCTGGGTTTTGCTATATCGAAATTTGGGATCAGGGAAAATACGTCGCCAATTCAGGACTCATCGTACATCCTGACTTTCGTCAAAACGGACTGGCACGCAAAATCAAAGAAAGTATTTTTCAACTCTCACAGGATAAATTCCCGCAAGCCAAAATTTTTGGTATCACTACCAGTCTGGCTGTAATGCGGATCAATTCCGAATTGGGCTATCGACCGGTTACTTTTTCTGAACTACCCCAAGATCATGCATTCTGGGATGGTTGCCAAAGCTGCCCCAATTATGATATTCTGGAACGCAACGAACGCCGTATGTGCCTCTGCACTGCTATGTTGGCTAATGCCAAAACCCCAGAACTCAAACACGATTTGTCAAATCTCATTCTAAACCAAGTATTATGAATCATAAAGTCGTCCTCGCCTATAGCGGAGGCCTCGATACCTCCTTCTGTATCAGTTATCTGACCAAGGAAAAGCATATGGAAGTGCACGCTGTTTGTGTCAATACAGGCGGATTTTCAACAAAAGATATCGAGCAAATAGAAGAAAAAGCCCTGCTTCTGGGGGCTACATCTTTCCACTGTATTAATGCACTTGAATCTTATTATGAGCAGTGCTTACGCTACCTCATCTTTGGCAATGTTTTGCGTAATAATACTTATCCGCTTTCTGTGAGTGCGGAGCGCATGTTTCAGGCGCTCGAAATCGTCAAATTCGCCAATAAAATCGGTGCAGCTCATATCGCGCATGGAAGCACAGGAGCTGGAAACGATCAAGTGCGCTTCGATCTTGTTTTTCAGACACTAGGCGCTGACTTGAATATCATCACCCCCATCCGAGACCTCAAGTTGTCTAGACAAGAAGAAGTGGCCTACCTTCAACAACAAGGCTTTGGCTGGAGCTGGGAAAAAGCACAATACTCCATCAATAAAGGTCTTTGGGGAACAAGCGTGGGGGGCTCCGAAACCTTGACTTCTCACCAGCCATTACCGGAAAGTGCTTATCCGTATCCATTGGAAAAAACAGAACCTACTGAGGTTCATCTCGAATTTGAGCAAGGCGAACTCATAAAGGTCAACGAGCAATCTTTTGCGCATCCTGTCGAGGCCATTCAGGCACTGGAGACTATTGCCGCACCTTATGCTTTGGGCCGCGATATTCACGTAGGTGATACCATCATCGGCATCAAGGGGCGGGTGGGATTCCAAGCGGCCGCTCCTCTGATTATTATCAAAGCGCATCACTTGCTCGAAAAACATACGTTGGGCAAATGGCAACAATACTGGAAAGAACAACTCAGCAATTGGTATGGCATGCTATTACACGAGGGCCAATTGCTCGATCCGGTTTTGCGCAATATCGAAACTTTCCTCACAGATACTCAGAAACGGGTGAGCGGACAGGTCTTTGTCAAACTACATCCGTATCGCTTTGAATTGGAGGGCATACAATCACCCTTTGATATGATGCAGTCTGATCTTGGACAATATGGCGAAATGAATAATGGCTGGACAGCAGATGATGTCAAAGGCTTCACCAAAATCTACGCCAACGCTAACAAAATTTATCACCACTTTA